>CADBOE010000092.1 GCA_902796205.1 uncultured Ruminococcus sp.
GCCTTCCTGGGCGAGAAGCTGCCGGATTGGGAGGCCGCCGCTACTCTCGTGCGCAAGATCGCCGAGAACTACAAGCTGCCCTACTACACCCTGTCCCCCACCTACTCCGTGTGCAAGAACCACGGCTACATCACCGGCGAGGTCTATGAGTGTCCCTACTGCCACGAGCGCACCGAGGTTTACAGCCGTATAACCGGCTACTACCGCCCCGTGCAGAACTGGAACGCCGGCAAGACGCAGGAGTTCAAGGACCGCAGGCTCTACGACATTCCGCACTCGAAGCTTAAAAGAGGCGGTCAGGTGATCGTCGACGGCGCGAAGTGCTGCGACACAGAAGCCGCTGAAGCCGCCGTGGAGAACGCTGTGGAAAGAGCAGCGAAGGCGAACGCGGAAGGGCGCAGACTGCTTCTGTTCACGACCAGGACCTGCCCCAACTGCAGGATGGCGAAAACGATGCTGGACAACGCCGGCATTGCCTACGAAGTGATCGATGCCGAGGACAATCCGGAGCTGACCGCGAAATACGACGTCAAGCAGGCTCCGACGCTGATCGTTGCCGACGGCGACAGTTTCAGCAAGATCGTGAACGCGTCCAATATCAAGCGTTTCACGATGACCTGATTTCCGGGAGCGCAAAATATGATCTACGACATTATCATCATAGGGGCCGGCACTGCCGGCCTCACTGCGTCGATATACGCAAGGCGGGCGGGAAAGAACGTGCTCGTCATCGAAAGCGAAACGTTCGGCGGTCAGATCGTCTACTCGCCGTGCATTGAAAACTACCCCGGCTTTTCGTCGATCAGCGGAAACGCGTTCGCGGACGCGCTGCAAAGTCAGGCGGAAGCGCTCGGGGCGGAAATGGACCTTTCCGCGGTCACCGGGATCGGGCGGCGTGACGACGGATCGTTCCTCGTCCGGACGGAATACGGAAACCGCGAGGCACGGAGCGTCATTATCGCCACGGGCGCCGCGCATAAAAAGCTCGGCGTCGACCGCGAGGATGAGCTGGCAGGCTCAGGCGTATCGTATTGCGCGCTGTGCGACGGGGCGTTTTACAAGGGGCGCGACGTCGCTGTCGTCGGCGGCGGCGACACTGCTTGTCAGGAGGCCGTTTTCCTCGCCGGAATATGCCGGAAGGTATATGTGATCCACAGGAGAAACGAATTCCGCGCCGAAAGGAACAACGTCGAAAAGCTCTCCGCGTTCAGTAATATCGAACTTTGTCTGGATTCGAGGGTAGAGACGCTGCTCGGCGACGGCGAGCTGACGGGCGTCACCGTCGTTGACGTCAATTCCGGATCAAGGCGCAGCATAGATCTGTCGGGGCTCTTCGTTGCCGTCGGTCAGGCTCCCGCGACCGCTCCTTTCAAGGGGCTCGTGGAGACAGACGCCGGCGGATATATAATCGCGGACGAATCGACGCGAACGTCGGTTCCGGGATTATTCGCGGCGGGAGACGTCAGGACCAAATCGGTGCGGCAGCTTGCCACAGCAGCGGGAGACGGAGCGGTGGCCGCGACGATGGCTGTCAGGTTCCTCGGATGACGCAGCCGCGGAGGCGGATCAGAGATACGTCATATTCTGTCGTTCTGTCGTTCTGTCATTCTGTCATTCTGTTATTCTGTCATGTTGCGGGATCTTTTTGATAAATCGCGGGCTGACTGAGTTGATTTGATATGCCACCCCTGAGCAGGTTTTATATTTCAGTGGCCTGCCCCGCCGGCATATAATTTACCTCCCCGTCAGCCCGCTTTTTACGGGTTTGTATCAAATCCGGTAGATCTTCTGGATCGTCTTGTAGTCGCCGAGCACCATCATCGTTTTATCGGACGTGAGAAGCGTCGCCGGCGTGACGCTAACGTCAACCGTACCGTTGCTCTTCAGCCCGAGGATATTGATGTTGTAGTTGCGGCGGATGTCGAGCTGCCCTACCGTTTTATTCAGCCACTTTTCGGGGATCCTGACTTCGAATATTCCGTGCCGCCCGTCTACCTCCACGTAATCGAGTATATCTTCCGAACTGTACCGTATGGCTGCGATCTTCGCCATCTGCTTTTCGGGATATATCACCTCATCCGCTCCGTTTCTCAGCAGGAATTTTTCCTGAACGTCGCGCTCCGCCCTCGATACGACGTGCTTTGCTCCGAGTTCCTTGAGCGTTGCCGTCGTTTCGAGCGAGCTTTGAAAATCTCTGCTGATGGTGACGATGCAGACGTCATAATTTTTGACTCCGAGCGATTCAAGAAATTCGCGGTCGGTGCTGTCGCCCGTCTGGGCTCCCGTCACGTATTCGGCGGCCTCCTGGACCAGCTTTTCGTCGCGGTCCACGGCCATCACCTCGTGGCCGAGCTCGTTCAGTTCTATCGCGAGATGATTTCCGAATCTTCCGAGTCCTATAAGCAAAAATGATTTCATTGTCGATCGCTCCTTTCGGTCCGGGCGTTTTCTGCCGCCCCGCAGCAGTCGTTATTGCGTGTTAATCGCTCGTCGTTGCGTATTATTATTGCGTCATTAGCGCGTTAATGCGCGTCATTTGCCCGTCGATGCGCGTTGTTGCGCGTTGTCGCGCGTCGCCGGAATGCGGCTTCCGTGTATCATCGGCCGAGGCCCGTATGACGGACCTGGCGACGGCCCGTATGCTGATCCTGCCGCGAATCCCGTTATCCGTTCAGCCCACGGTAAGCTTTTCGACGGGAAATCTTGAATTCTTTCCTTTCCTGTCCGACACGGCGGCGTAAATTATCGTGAGTCCGCCCGCGCGGCCGAGGAACATCAGAATCATAAGTATTATCCTCGAAGCGGTGCCGAGAGCCGGGGTTATGCCGAGCGTCAGCCCGACCGTTCCGACTGCCGACGCCGTTTCGAACAGGCATACGTCTATCGGAAGGTTTTCCACGGTGCTGATCACGGCAGCGCCGCTCAGAAAGAGCGACAGATAGAGCATAAGTATCGCTCCGGCGCTCTTGTTGACGGAGGAATCAACGCGTCTGCCGAAAAATGCCGGTTCGTCGCTGCGCCTGAATACGGCGATCATGTTGGCAACGAGAAGCGCGGCAGTCGTTGTTTTCATGCCGCCGGCCGTTGATCCGGGCGACCCGCCGATCAGCATCAATATGATCATTATCGTCTTTCCCGCCCCGGAAAACGCGTTGAGATCAACGGTGTTGAAACCGGCCGTACGCGGAGTCACCGCCTGGAAAAGAGAAACGATGATTCTTTCAAACGGCGGCAGGCCCGCAAATTCGAATATGAAGAAGAAAATTGCGGGAACGATAATGAGAACGGCGCTTGTCACGAGCACAACCTTCGTCTGCATGCGCCATTTTCGGGCGTGGAATTTGTTTTCGCGCACGTCGTCCCACGTCATGAAACCTATTCCGCCGATAATGATGAGCAGCATCACGGTTACGTTGACGAGCGGGTTCGTGCGCATCGCGGTCAGCGAGGAGAACTGGCCCGATTCTCCGCCCATAATATCGAATCCGGCGTTGCAAAAAGCGGATACAGAATGGAATACCGACATCCATATGCCTTTCGGGCCGTAGAACCGTATGAATTCCGGCATCATGACGGCAGCGCCGGTGAACTCAAATATGAGCGTCATTATGAGTATGAAGAGGGTGAGCCTGACGATGCCGCCCAATTTCGGAGCGGAAATGGCTTCCTGCATAGTGCTTCGCTGTACGATGGAAATTCTCCGTCCGGAGAGCAGCGCGAAAGCGGCGCCAACGGTGACGACTCCGAGTCCGCCGATCTGGATCAGAATAAATATGATCGCCTGACCGAATCCCGACCAGTGCGTGGCAGTATCGCGGACAACGAGTCCGGTGACGCATACGGCGGACGTCGAGGTGAAAAGCGTATCTCCGAACGGCGTCACCGTTCCGTCGGCCGAAGCGATCGGCAGCATAAGCAGCAGCGCTCCGACGAGAATAACGCCGGCAAATCCGATTATTATTTTCTGAAACGCCGTGAGTCTGATTTTTCTTTTTGAATTGACTTTTCCGTCATCATTTTGCGTCATTTTTCCTGCCGCCGTATCGTTTTGTCTGAATCCGGCCGTATTTTGCGGACCGGCTGCTGCGATTATACTCTTTTTTTGTTTTTTCGTCTATATGCAGCCGGGTCGCAGTTTGGTCGCCGTTGGGTCGCAGTTGAGGCAACCGGCACGGGGGACACGGCAACGGGGGACAGACCCGCGTTTCGGACCCTCCTGTCCGTACGGCGGTAAACGCCGAGACGCAATCAGTGCCGGGCATCCTCAATTATATTTCCTGATATTTCCAAATATTTCTCAATATTTCCCTGTATTCTACTACGAGTAGAGAACGCTGCAACGGGGGACAGACACGGGTTTTGCGTTTATTATCCGCCGGCTGCCGGCTGCGGTCTGCACCAATCGCCGCTGCGGTTCAGGGATGGCGGACGTCTATTTATCGCTCATTGAACGATTATTGAACGATTATTGAACGATTATTAAACGATCTGACAGATGACGAATTTCAGGTAGTCGGTTTCGGGAACGTTAAGAAGCACAGGGTGGTCGGGCGCCTGGTGCCGTATCTCTGCAATTCTGATGGCAACGCCCGCGTTGTCCGCGGCAGATCTCAGCATATCAAGAAACAACTCCGTCGTCATAAAATGCGAGCAGGAGCATGTCGCTAAATATCCGCCCCTCGGGAGCGATCTGATCGCGCGGTAATTGATATCTTCATAACCTTTTTTTGCATTGTGGAGCGTTTTGGAGCTTTTGGTAAACGCCGGAGGATCAAGTATGATAAAATCATAATTGTTTCCGCCGGCAAATTTTCCGGATTCCGGCAGAAAATCGAATATATTGGCACACTGAAACGTAATTTTTTCTTCCATTCCGTTAAGTTTGGCATTTTCACGCGCGGATTCGATCGCAGCGTTTGAAACATCGACAGCAGTAACCGTTTCCGCCCCTCCCGCGCACGCGTTCAACGCAAAAGATCCGGTATGCGTGCAAAGATCGAGCACCCGCATCCCCGCCGAAAGTCGCTTCACGGCCAATCTGTTATATTTCTGATCAAGGAAAAATCCCGTTTTCTGGCCGTTGGCGAAATCCACCGCGAATTTCAATCCGTTTTCCTCGATGGCCGTTTTTACGGCGTCTGCGGCATATCCGTCCGCCCACCCGGAACGCATTTCAAGTCCTTCGAGAAGCCGGATCCGCGATTCGTTCCGCTCGTAAATGCCTTTCGTTTGCGGAAATTCGTCAAGAAGCCCCTCGTAAACCTTGTTTTTCACCAGCTCCATTCCAAAAGAAAGAACTTCCGCGACAAGATAATCGCCGTATCTGTCGACCGTCAGTCCGGGAAAGCCGTCCGCGTCGCCGAAAATGAGCCTGCAAGCCCTGATATCGCTGCCCATAACTTTCCGTCTGTATCCGACAGCATAACGGACACGCCGGCGCCAGAACGCGTCGTCAAAAATCTCATTCGCGTTGGCGGTCAATATTCTCACTGCGATCTTGCTTTTTTCACTGTAAAAACCGCTGCCGAGATACCTGCCGTTTTCGCTCATGACGTCAACGATGCTCCCGTTGGCAAATCCTTCCGGAACACCGGCGGTCAATTCCGCTCCGTACACCCACGGGTGCCCGGCTCTTAAAGCTCGCTCCGCCTTTTTATTTACGATTACAGACTGAAACGGTCTTTCGATTTTCATAATATGCTCCCTATAATACTAAATTGCCAGCCTTGTCTGCGTCGACCCGGGCCCGTCCCCCGTTGCACCCTCACGTGGACAGAGCCGAAACACGGGTCTGTCCCCCGTTGCACCTTCGCGGGGACAGTGGCGAAATCGGGGTCTGTCCCCCGTTGCACCCTCACGTGGACAGAGCCGAAACACGGGTCTGTCCCCCGTTGCACCCCACCTCGGGGACGCGACCGAAACCCGGGTCTGTCCCCCGTTGCAGTCAGGTTTTCGCTATTTTATCACTTGTGCAGAAGGGCGGCAAGAGTGTATAATTGCCGCAGACGTTGCCGCGAAAGCCGGCAGTCGGTAATTTTTCACAAACGGAAGTGTTCATGTTGGTTCTGGCAAACGACAACCGGGAAATATCCGGCAATACTGCAAAAAAGCTTAAATTGGCCCTGATCTTCGGCGGAAGGTCGACGGAACATGAAGTATCCTGCGTCTCCGCCTCATGCATAATCAAAAACCTCGACAAAACAAAATACGAAATTGTTCCCGTTGGCATAACGCGCGACGGAGATTGGCTCCCGTTCACCGGTCCGTACGATCTGATCCCCGGAGACGACTGGATCGAATACGCAAGAAAAGAAAACGATTGTCCGCGGCACGGGAGCAAACGTTGTCTCGACAAAGCTCTCCGCGCCATTCAAAGCTGCGATTGCATTTTCCCGATCCTTCACGGACTCAACGGAGAGGACGGAACCGTGCAGGGTCTGTTCGAGCTGCTCGGAATCCCGTACGTCGGATGCGGCGTGTTCGCGTCAGCCTGCGGAATGGACAAGACGTTCGCAAAGATCCAGTTCGAAAAAGCCGGGCTGCCTCAGGTCGACTTCATTATCGCGACAAAAGCCACGTTTGAAAACGACCCGGGCCGTTACGCAGCTGCCGTCGAAGGCTCGTTCGGATTCCCGTGCTTCGTCAAACCCGCAAATTGCGGCTCCTCCGTCGGAGTCGGAAAAGCCGAAAACGCGGAAGAATTGACCGCCGCCCTCGCGGAAGCCCTGAAATATGACAGCAAGGCGCTCATCGAACAATATATCGAATGCCGCGAGATCGAGTGCGGAGTTATCGGCAACGACGACCCTTACGCGTTCGCGCCCGGCGAAGTACGTCCGGTCGACAATTATTTTTACGATTACGATTCAAAATACGTCGACGGCCTCAGCGAATGCGTCATTCCCGCCGCTGTTCCGCCTGAAGCGCTGGAAAAAATCAGAAAGCTTGCCGTGCAGGCGTTCAGGGCGATCGGCGGTTCGGGGCTCTCGCGAGTCGATTTCTTTTACAAAAAAGACGGCACCGTGCTGCTGAACGAGATCAATACGATGCCCGGCTTCACGGAATGCAGCATGTATCCGAAGCTGGCCGTGGCCGACGGTCTTTCGTACGGCGAACTGCTCGACCGGCTTATCGGGCTGGCGTTCAGCCGCTTTGAAGAGGACAAGAGGTGCTTCAAATGATGCATAACGCTTCATGCGAAAGCCGCAAAAGACCGATCGGCATTTTCGATTCAGGTCTCGGCGGGCTCACCGTCCTCGGCGAGATCCGCAAGCTGCTGCCTCATGAAGATATAATATATTTCGGCGACAACGGCCGCACTCCGTACGGGACAAAATCACGCGAGACCGTTGTCCGTTATACCCTGCAGGACGTCGGCTTCCTGAAGTCAAAAGGCGTCAAGGCCGTCGTCATCGCCTGCAACACCGCAAGCGCCTGCAGTCTCGATACAGTGCGGGCAACGTTCGATATTCCGGTCATCGAGGTCATCGAGCCCGGCTCTGCGGCGGCAGTGAGGGCAACGTCCCACGGCCGTATCGGCGTGATCGGTACGCAGGCAACGATCGAGAGCGGCGTTTACGAGCGGGCAATTCGTGCCGCGGCTTCACGTATTTATCGCGGCGGCAAGTCAGGAGGGTCTGAACCTGAGATCAAATATTTCGGAAAGGCATGTCCTCTTTTCGTTTCTCTTGCCGAGGAAGGCTGGTGGGACGGCGAAATAACGCGCCTGACGGCCGAGAAATATCTCGCTCCGCTTAAGGAGGCTCACGTCGATACGCTCGTTCTCGGTTGTACGCATTATCCCCTCCTCACGCCGGTAATTGCCGGCGTAATGGGACCGGAAGTTCGCCTGATCAATTCCGCCGCCGTTGTTGCCGACGCGGTGAAAGAGCGTCTGCTCGCCGCGGGGCTCCTCCGGGACACCGGATACGGTGACGAAGACGGCAAAAAAGCGAACGTTGCCTTCTATACGTCTGATTCGATCGAAAAGTTCAAAACGCTCGGAAGCCGGTTCCTGGGGGCGGGAGTCAGTCCGGTTGAGAAAATAGATATTGAGAAATATTGAGAATATTGAGAAATATTATTGAATGTCCCGGAAAATCCCGAATGCTTCCGCGGAATTTCAGATAATTTCCTTTTACAGGCGGGTTTTTACGGCGTCAGGAGCGGTTATTTTCCGCAATCACTCGATTATTTTCCGCAATCAACCGGTTATTTTCCGCAATTCGCCGTTATTTTCCGCAGCACAGCATTTATTTCCCGCTCCCGCCGGGGAGACGTTCGACGTTATTCGCATCGGGGTGCAGCGCGGAATATATCATTTCCGCACGCTTCCGGCCGACGCCGTCAACTGCAGACAATTCTTCAACCGACGCGTTCTTTACGGCGGCAATACTGCCGAAATGCCTGAAAAGGTCCATTTTCCGCTTTTTCCCGACACCGGGAATATCATCGAGCGCCGATTTCGTATATCTTTTTCCGGTCAGCTTCCTGTTATATGTTACGGCCACCCTGTGAGTCTCGTCCTGCACGGCGGTAATAAAGCGCCAGATATCCGGATCGGAGCGGAGGTCAAATTCCGTCGAATCCGCCCTGGTGAGCGGGAGAGGTCCGTTACCGTCATGCTGAATGCCGAATGATTCGGGTCCGGCAAGAGCGCGCGAGCGGTGGCGGTCATCCTTTACCATACCGAGAACGGGAACTGTTATCCCGTATTTCCGTAGAACGTCGATCACTGCGTTGACCTGTGTGATTCCGCCGTCGGCGAGGATCAGATCGGGAAGAGTATCGAAGCCGCGGCTGTTTTCCGCGTATCTTTTGAGCCGCCGGTCCAGCATTTCCGTCATTGAATCCGTGTCGCTTCTTTGTTTGACGAGCTTCATTTTGAAAAGCCTGTAATCGGTTCTCGACGGCTTTCCGCCGACAAAAACGACCATCGATCCGTTGATCTCGCTGTCGCCCTGATTTGAAACGTCGTATGATTCAATCCTTACAGGCAGTTTCGGCAGGCTGAAAATCTCCTGAATATGCGAAAGCGCTCTTGCTTCGCGCTCGGAAGGTTTTCCGCTGACGGCGGCTTTTTCGCGGTTTTCAAGCGCCTGAGCGGCGTTTTCGCGCACCATCAGGCACATTTTTTTCTTTTCACCTATCACGGGAACAATCAGACGGACGCGATGTCCGCACATTGCCTCAAGCGAACGTTCGATCAGCGAAGACGTTGTCACCGTCGTATTCCCGGCCTCATCCGTTTCATCCTCAAGCGCGGCGTCAATATATATTTTCGACGGTATAAATTGATTTTCGTTGTAAAAATGCCTGATAAACGCTTCGGTCAGCTCTGCTTCGGAAGCGTCCGCGGCGCCGTCGAAAATGAAAAATTCCCGTCCGAGCATCCTGCCGCCTCTGATGAAGAAGATCTGCACGCAGGCATCAACGCTGTTTCGGGCGGCGGCTATCGCGTCGAAATCCTCATTGCTGAGCAGAGACGTTTTCTGCTTCTCTTTTATCTGTGCGAGGGCCTTGAGCCTGTTTCTGAAAACGGCTGCCTGCTCGAATTCAAGATTTTCGGATGCTTCGAGCATACTCGCCTTCAGCCGCTTTTCCGCTTCGGCGGTATCTCCCGAAAGAAAATCAAGAGCGAGATCAACCATTTCGCCGTATTCCTCGTCGCTGATCCTGCCCGCGCATACACCGCGGCAATGCCCCATGTGATAGTTAAGGCACGGCCTGTCGGCGAGGATGCCGTCTTTTGGAAATTTTTTGCGGCACGTTCGCAGCGGCACGATCCCTTCGAGTGTTTCGAGGACCTGTTTTACGGTAAACCCGCTGAAATACGGGCCAAAATATCTTGCGCCGTCCTTGTCGATCTGCCTTGCGAGCATTGCCCGCGGAAAACGCTCTCCAAGCGTCACTTTGATATACGGATAGCCTTTATCGTCCTTGAGCAGCACGTTATATTTAGGCTTGTATTTTTTTATGAGATTGTTTTCGAGAAGGAGAGCCTCGAGTTCGCTGCCGCAGACAATATATTCGAATCTTTCGATCCTGCTTATCATCGACGTTATTCTTGCGCTGTGCGGTGAGCTCGAAAAATACGATTTCAGCCTGTTTTTGAGGACGATAGCCTTTCCCACGTATAATACGCCGTCGTTTTTGTCGTGCATAATGTAGACGCCGGGCTTTTCCGGTACTCTGCTCAATTCTTCCTGAAACCGTTCGTCCATCGTTTTTGCTTCACCTTCCCCGCTTCGCGGTACGGGTTAATGATATATCAGTCGGGTTCAATAATCAAGTGAAACCGGGACCTTCGGGCGCCGTCTGTCCCCATGTCCGTACAGCGGAAAACTCCGAGGCGCAATCAGCGCCCGGCTTCTTCAATTATATTTCCTGATATTTCCTGATATTTCTCAATATTTCCCGGCATTCTACTACGGGTAGAGAACGGTGCAACGGGGGACAGACCCCGATTTCCGCTCTGTCCTCGCCGCAGGAAGACCTGTGGCAAGCCGGCGGGGCAAGTCGCAGCGTCTGTGTCGGTATCGAAATATATGTTGACACGGCGGCAATTAATTGTTATAATTAAAACGTTCGACTGGAGAAGTACCCAAGCAGGTCGAAGGGGACGGTTTGCTAAACCGTTAGGTCGGGTTACCGGCGCCGGGGTTCGAATCCC
>CADBOE010000093.1 GCA_902796205.1 uncultured Ruminococcus sp.
CGCCGCCGTAAAGTAAAAGACGCTTGTGTCTGGCGTTGTGCCGGGTGGCGGCGGGCGTTGTGCCGGGCGGCGCGTCTGTCATACGATTCGGGAAAATACGGTTAACGATTCGGTTATGAGAAGAAACAACGCTCCCGGGATCATAAAAGGCGCGAGGGGCGCCGAAGTTGAGGATGCGGTTAAATTATTACCCGGTCCGCCCGCGGATATCATTCCTGCTTTCCCTGCTCTGATCCTGATGACAATATTTTTCGTTATCATATATAAAGCCGAAAGAAAAAAAGAAATGCACAAAAATGATAAAGTTCCAAAGAAGCCGATGCCGAGGGCGGACGCGGTCAGTAATTTAAAATCGCCGCCGCCGAGTTTTCCGAGCATAGCCGGAACGATCGTTATCAGGGCGGCGGCAATAGCGCCAGCGAGACCGGATACGACAACGCTATAATTATCTCCTGACAGCGCCTCCGCAATTATTCTGACGATGCCCGCTGCAAGTGACGAAAGCGATATCGCATCCGGAATCACGCCGCGTCTGATATCTGTCACAGCGGCGATCGAAATCAATACCGTGATAACAGAAAGATAAATGATAAAAAACATAAGAAACCCTCCGGAAATTTTATTTTGATAACGTTTTTGTAACGCGATCAATATTAACCGCCGCGGCAGCGTACGGTCAATGCTTCTTTCGATATTTTCCGGTATTTCCCGCAAATTCTACTGATCCGATAGAAAAGCGCCGGATATTTCCTGATATTTTCCGATATTTTCCGTTATTTACCGAAATCATGCGGAAAAGCGGCCGAACATCGGCCGAGCTCAACCGGGGACAGACCCCGGTTGAGTCTGTTGCAACCGGGGTCTGTCCCCGGTTGCACCCCCGTTGCGCCGATTGTGGACAAACTGTTGACACCGGCTCATCTGTTATACTATAGTCCGGAATGCGGTTAACCGTAATTTAATCATATGTGAGGTGAAACAAATGGATGCCGGAGGTAGTAGTAATGCGGTTCCCGGGCGAAGTAGCGCGCTGAATGCGTTTTTTTGCTCATTGGTCATTTGTTTCATCGCGGATCGCATTTACTGATCATCTTTTCTGAAACATTTTTCCAAGGTTCCGTATGCACAGTCTGCCCCCTTTGCTTTTTGAATTATCCGTTTTAACGGAAGAAAAGGAAGGAAGAGCCTATGCAGGACGATATCGAATTTGCCACGGAAGCGGAAGATCTCCTCGAGGAGAAGATCGAACACGCTTACGAGCTGATTGAAAACAAGGATTTTGCAAAACTTAAAGATCTCCTTGAGGAGATGGAGCCGGCGGATATTGCCATCATGCTTGAAGAGGTGCCCATAGACAAGGTGCCGCTCATTTTCCGCGTGCTCCCGAAAGAGCTTGCCGCCGATACGTTTGTCGAGATGGATACGGATCAGCAGGAGGTGCTGATCAGAGCCTTCTCGGACGAGGAACTTGAAGCGGTAATGAGCGACGTTTTCGTCGACGACACCGTCGATATAATTGAGGAAATGCCCGCGAACGTTGTCCGCAGGATACTCAGGAGCATTTCGCCGGAACGGCGTGCGAAAATCAACGACATAATGAATTATCCCGAAGACAGCGCCGGAAGCATTATGTCCACCGAATACGTCGATCTGACGGAAACGGCCACGGTCTCCGACGCGTTCGGCAAGATAAGGGAAACGGGGCTCAACAAAGAGACCGTTTACACCTGCTACGTCGTCGACAGAAACAGAAAATTGCTGGGACTCGTCACCGTGATGACGCTCCTCACCTCGCCCGAGACAGCCATAGTTTCGGAGATAATGGA
The DNA here is from genome assembly GCA_902796205.1 of uncultured Ruminococcus sp. GTDB lineage: Bacteria > Bacillota > Clostridia > UBA1212 > UBA1255 > UBA1255. Next base: position 1,827 of record CADBOE010000093.1, read on the forward strand.
CGACAACGTCATCTACACGACAACGGATTCGGACAAGGAAGACGTTTCGAAGCTGATCGAAAAATACGACCTGCTCGCCGTACCTGTCGTAGACCGCGAGCACAGACTCGTCGGTATCGTTACCGTCGACGACGCCATCGACGTAATCCAGGAAGAGGCCGAAGAGGATTTCGCGAAAATGAACGCTATCACGCCTCTTGAAAAGCCTTACCTCAAAACGTCCGTTTTCAATATATGGAAAGCGCGCATTCCGTGGCTGATGCTGATGATGGTATCGGCGACTTTCACCGGAATGATCATTTCCTCGTTTGAAAGCGCTCTCGCCGCCCAGGTCGTGCTGACCGCGTTTATTCCGATGCTGATGGACACCGGCGGAAATTCCGGAAGCCAGGCGTCGGTCACGATCATCCGCGGACTGTCACTGGGAGAAATAGAATTCAAGGATATATTGAAGGTCATCTGGAAAGAAGCGAGGGTTTCCGTATTATGCGGAATATCTCTTGCCGCCGCGACGTTTGCCAAGATAATGCTCGTCAACAATCTTCTTCTGCACGAGAACGTAAGCTGGATGGTCGCGCTTGTGATATGCATTACGATGTGTCTGACGATAATAATCGCGAAGTTCATCGGATGCACGCTTCCCCTGCTCGCAAAGAAGATCGGATTCGACCCGGCGGTAATGGCCAGCCCGTTCATCACCACGATAGTTGACGCAGTTTCGCTTCTGATCTATTTCTCGATCGCACGAGCCCTGCTGAATATTTAGGCAGGCGGATGATAATATGATTTTTCGTTTCAGCGCGTCCGTCCCGCTTCATCCGTTTACAAAGCTAACCGGGACACCGGAAACGGCATAACAGCATTACAACCGGAAGCCGTCATACAGGCCTCCGGTTATTTTTTTCAGAGTGCAGGAATAAGTCGAAAAAACTCGAAAAA
>CADBOE010000094.1 GCA_902796205.1 uncultured Ruminococcus sp.
GGGTCTGTCCCCCGTTGCACGGCCGGACGATTTCGGCAAATATCAGGAAATAAACGGCGAGAAGGCTTATGGCAGCGTGATTCTTGCCGTTTCGGATTCCGGCTAAAACCCGGGTCTGTCCCCCGTTGCAGGCCGGGCGATCCGGTCTTGCCATCCGCGGGTTGTGTGTGATAAAATCGGGGCGTTAGCAGCCGCACAAGCCGGCTTTTTCAACGGAGGTATGGATCATGTACAGAATAGGAATAGATTTGGGCGGAACGAACGTTGCTTTCGGACTTGTCGACGAAACGGGCAGACTTTTAAAGAAGGAATCAGTTCCGACCATGCGGGACGCGAGCGCCGAAGAGCTCACGGAGGCGATTGCCGAAAACACGTTGGCCTTCATAAAAAAATGCGGCATCGGAGAAGACAGTGTCGAATCGGTCGGAATCGGCTGTCCCGGCGCGTGCAACGACGAAAAAGGAATATTGCTTCTCACAGTAAACCTCCCGTTCCGCAACACCGACATACGTGGAATATTCTCCCGGTACACGAAAATACCCGTCCATATCGGCAATGACGCGAATTGCGCCGCTCTCGGCGAAGCTCTTTTCGGCGGAGGCAAAGGCACCAAAACGTCTCTGACGATCACTCTCGGCACAGGCGTCGGAGGCGGGATAGTTATCGACGGCAAATTATACACCGGCTTCAACGGCATGGCCGGGGAAATGGGCCACATGGTGATACGCAAAAGCGGCGTCAGATGCGGCTGCGGCCGGAGAGGCTGCTTTGAAACGTACGCGTCCGCGACGGCCGTTATCCGCGAAACAAGGGAAGCGCTCGCAAAGCATCCGGATTCGCTCATATCCAGGCTGTGCGACGGCGACCCGTCAAAAATCGACGCAAAGACAGCCTTCGACGCGATGCGTCTCGGCGACAAAACGGGCGAACGCATCGTTAAAGCCTATATAAAAGACCTCGGAGAAGGAATAATCAATTATATAAACATCTTCCAGCCGGAGATCATATTGCTCGGCGGAGGCGTCTCGAAAGAAGGAGAAGGTCTGCTCAAACCGCTTCGCAGGTACGTCTACAGATTTTCATACGGCGCCGCGATGTTCAAAAAGACCCGGACGCGTATCGAAAAAGCGCAGCTCGGAAACGACGCCGGCATAATCGGTGCGGCGATGCTTTGATTGGCACCGCCGGCATAAAGGCTGATTTCGAGGCATGGAACGCAACATAAAATTGACGATCGAATATTGCGGCACCGGTTATTGCGGCTGGCAGATACAGGAAAACGGGCCGACGGTACAGGGCGCAGTCGAAAAAGGATTGTCCGAGCTGACAGGCGAACGGATACAGGTGACCGGCTGCAGCCGCACCGACGCGGGCGTCCACGCGGACAATTTTGTTCTGAATTTCAAGACGGCGTCAACTATTCCGGCCGACCGTTTCGCGCCGGCGCTGAATTCGTTTCTGCCAGGAGACGTCGTCGCGAAGCATTCCGAACCCGCCCATGACCCGTTCCATGCAAGATACGACGCGAAATACAAGACCTATAGATATTTTTTTCACATCGCCCCCTTCCCGTCGGCAAATCTGAGAGGCAAAGTCTGGGAAATAAAGCTCCCCGGGCCGCGCGATTTACCGGCAGGCGTATTTCAGACGAAGCTTGACCGGCTTTCGCGCGCAGCTTCATTTTTTGAGGGAACTCACGATTTCACTGCGTTTCGCGCTGAAGGCAGCAATGTAAAATCAACCGTGAGAACCGTGACCGGCACCGGCGTTTTTCCGGTACAGATGCCCGTTTTCACGGAAAACCCGCTGCTCTGCTTCGAGATCAGAGGCGACGGTTTTCTGTACAACATGGTCAGGATCATGGCCGGAACTCTTATCGATATTTACAAAGAAAAAATTCTCCCGGAAGACGTTCCTGAAATAATCCGCTCAAAAGACAGAACGCGGGCAGGTATGACGGCGCCGCCGGACGGTCTTTATCTTCACAAAGTGGAATATTGATACAATCGATAAATCAAATCCCCGGTTGCGGTCATTACGCGTTGTCAGCGCTGCGCGTCCGCGATTATCACGGTTGTCAACAAAGCGCTGCAGGTCCGGGCTGACCGCGCCACGCCGCGCGTTATTCACGCAGCGGCCAGTGTTATTTTCCGCCGCCGGAACGCAACTCCCGGCGTTATTTCCCGCCTCCGGACCCGCAGCGGCCAGCGTTATTTTCCCCCGCCTGATCCGCGCACGCCGCTCGCGTCGATAACGGGATCGATCACGGGAAGCATCCGGGCAAAAACGGTCGCGAAAACGGCAGCTTCAAAAAGTCTCATAAGCTGCTCGACGCACGTCAGAAGAACCTCCGCGATACCGAGCGGTACGGCGCCGGCGCCGGAAAGCGAGACGAGCGAAACAAGACCCGATACGGAGAAAGGAATAAGAACGTGGCTTAATGCAAAAGAAGAAACTGCGCATATCACGGCGACCCGCGGAAATTTGCGGGTGGCAAGAGACGAAACGAAAGTCGCCTTTCTCCCCCACAGGCGGGTAAGCTCCACGCTGTACTGCGAGAATTGAAAAATGTAAAAAACAAGGATTCCCGGAATAAAACAGAGCATCAGCCCGCAAAACACGGAAAAATGAACGAACAGCATCGTCAGCCAGAGCTTCGGAAAGCTCCTCAGAGCAGATTCGAAAAGCATACCGAACGTCATTTTTCCGCCATTTTCGCTTCCGATGATGCCATTATGCCTTCCGACGAGAATTATCATGCCTGATTCGCATATTAGCGAAACGGAGGAAATGAGGGTGGATATGCCGAGATACAGCAGAAGCTTTGATCCGGCGGAGGACAAAAGAGAGGCGACCTCCTCCTCGGACGCGGTGCTCTGCCCCGCCGCCGCAAGCAAGTCGTTAATACCGCTCATGCTGAAGCTCCTGTTCACGACGAATACCTGAATAAGCGCCATCGGAAGCGTTACCGACAGCACAAGAAGCAAAACGAGCACAAAATTGTTTCCGAAACACGAAAACGCGTCCCCGACTATCTCCTTAAACCGGAAAACCGGCGCTTCCGCCCCGGCAGACCTGTTATTTGAAAAATCCTGCTGATCATCCATAATGCAAAAACTCCGGCAAGCTTTATTTCATCCCGCTCACGCGATTTTTCCTGTTTCCGCGCCCGTTTCCCGCCTTTTTCGAATCGGATCTTGAATTAAATCCCGTCATCCCGTCCCGCGTGGCGCCGTTTTTCTTCTCCCAGCGGGCAACGGCAAATTTGAGATATAGCCACACGCCGAGAAAACCGAGTCCGGCGAACAAAAGCGCAAACAGATGCCAGAACAGCGTATAATCGATCACGCCGCCCACCGAATAGCGGTTTCCGAAATAGGAATCGGCAATATTCCTGAAGGTGATCCCCGCGCCGGACTTCGAAAGATTAATAAGCACAAAGGCAAACATGACGGCAATAACGGCGCTGAGCAGGGACAGCAGCAAAAAATAAACGTGCTTCTTTTTACGTTCGCTCACGTCGATGAAATACAGATAGAGAATATACACGCCTGCCCCGGAAATAATCATAAAAGGCCAGCTTTTTATGTTGAATGCCATAAACAGGATGAGAAAAGGAATGCCGCCCAGAAAACCGCCGAGCAGCCCGAAAAGATACGAAAGACCGTATCTCATCTTTCCTTCTTCTTTTTTTCGTTTCAATTCGCTCTTTCCGAGTTCGGTAGGATCGATCATAAAATGCGCCTCCGCTAAAACGACGACCGGGTATGACAGCCGAAAACGGCAGCTGAAATCGGCAGCCGTAACGCCGTGAAAACGTTCTCTGAAAATTATTCAGGACCGGAAGTCCGGAACCAGTCGGCCGGGGCCGTCCCTCATAACGTCAGAGATCTTCGAATATCCGGTCGAGCTTTGCCGTTATCTCCTCCTGGCTGACCCCTTCAACAAATGAAAGCTCGCTGATGATCGCGGTGCTCACGCCCCTGTAGATCTTGCTTTCGCCGGCCGAAAGGCTCCGGGTACGTTCCCTGAGCCGGAAATACTTGTAAACCTCGACGGCCTCGAGAATATCGCCGCCGCGAAGCTTATCCATGCTGACCTTGTTGCGCTTGCTCCACGTCTCGCCCGTCACGCTGACGTCCTTATCGAAATGAGCGTAGACCTCCGGAAGTCTTTCCTTCGGGATAAGCGGCCTGAGCCCTGATTCCTCGGCCTTATCGGTAGGAACGTTCAGCTTCAGCCTGTTTCCGGGAAAAACAAGCACGTAATATTCACGCATCTCGCCCAGCACTTCGCAGACCGTGATTTCCTCAACCACACCGGCCCCGTAAAACGGATAAGCCAACTTATCTCCGACCTTAAAACGCATATTATCTCCCATTTCCGGTCATATCCGGCGTAAAAAATATTTTTGCGCGTCCATTCAAGCGGAAGCGTTAAATTTTCGTTGGACGAAAATCTGTTTATATTATATACTATAAGTGCAAAAAATTCAAGGCGATTTTGGGCATCTGCCCGGCTGAGCCTCCCGGAGGACCATATGGAAAGAGAAAGATTATATGACGTTTTTGAAA
>CADBOE010000095.1 GCA_902796205.1 uncultured Ruminococcus sp.
ATTACTGTTTTGATGTAGCGCCGTATACCTGACCGGTACGTACGGTGCAACGGGAGGGAGGGACCGAAATCCCTCTCTACCCTATTACGCCTGCCGTACGCCTGTCGTACGCGGACAGATGCGAATCAGCCCGGAAATAATTACTCTGTTTCCGCGAAATCATTCTTCGCCGTTTTGTTGTATTTTCCGGGGAGATGTGATAGAATCGGACGTGAACGGAGGAATCGTTTATGAACAGAAAAAATATGAATGTAAAACCCCTTAAAATGATATTTTCGATTTTACTGATCTGCATTTCGGTCGCCGTTCTTTTCGGATGCGGAAAGAAGCCGATACGCGACGGATATGTTGATCAGACGAAAACCGTCGACGAACTGGCCATTCGCGGACAGATCACGTTTACGGTGAACAATGAGAGCGGAACGGAAGCCGAGGCGATGGCGCCCAAAAGCGTCGTCAGGGCTTTCATGATGGAATTCCCCGACGCCGTTGTCAAATACGAGGAGTCGAGCAGAACGACCTATCCCACCCGCATTTCGGCAGGTGATATCGGAGACGTGTTCTGGTGTGACGCCAACGATACGAGCAATTATCATAACGTTCATAACGCTCTGATGCCTCTGGACGCCTATATCAAGCCGATGAACATCGATATGGGCGACGTTTATTCGGGCGCGCTCGACGCCGGAAAGATCGACGGCAGACTATATATGGTCCCGAGAAAGATCGGCGAATCGGTCCTTGTTTACAACGTCAATATACTTCAGCAGGCCGGTATCGATTTCGACAATACCGTGGCGACTCCCTGGGATCAGTTCAAGGATATCTGCAAGCAGATGACGATCACCGAAAACGGTCAGATCCTGCAATGCGGCGCGTCGATGAAGCTTGCATGGGCGCCCGTCTGGCAGATGTTTTTCAGGGGCTGGGGCGGTAAATGGATCGACAATATCAATCACCGCGTCACCATCACCGACAGCAACGAGGTCATGACGGGCGTCAACGAGATGATCAACGGCGTCCTGGAGGGCTGGCTTTATCCCGAGGACATGATGAACGCCATTACCGGCGCCGTGAAAGAAAAATTCGAAAAAATCCCCGACGGAAACGGAAATATGTCGAAGGTTTGCTTCAAGACCTTCAACAACATGACGTGGCTTACGAGATACGGAAACGGATATGACGCTCTCAAGATCGAATGGGATTTCTGCCCGTTCCCCGAAATGCCCACGCATAATATCTCCACTGACGCCACCGGTTACGTAGTTTACAACAGAACTTCAAATCCCGATACGGCCGCCGCGTTTGCGCTGTTTTTCCTTACCGACAGCGGACAGCGCGCGTATCACAGCCAGACGGGAAGCAGCGTTCCTCTCCTTAAATCTCTTGCCGAGGATACTTTCTGGTACGGCCCGGGCACAGAGTGGACCGACAAGAATTATAAAGTTTTCGTCTCGTACACCGACAAGACTCAGCCCTGCTTCGTATCCATGCAGGCGCCTCTCGAGATAGCCGAGATCTTCTCGGACGCCGCGATGAGTCAGGCAATAGGACGCGTTATTTCAGGCACGAAGGACGCTCAGACCGCCTTCGGAGAGCTCCAGACAAAAGCAAATGAGAAATGGCGCACCCTCATGACGGGCTGACAAGGGCCGGAACACTTTGATAATGTTTATGTGATCGCTTTATTCGTTTCGGAGGATATGCGGTATGAGTGATATGTTTTTACATAAGTGTCCGAATTGCAACGCCACTCTTGAATTTGATATAGAGAGCGGCATGGTCGAATGCTCGTTTTGCGGGAGCAGATTCGACGTCAATTCACTGAAGACCGAGGCGACGGTAAAACCGGACGGGGAAAACAAAAAGAAGAAAAAGGACAAGGATAAGGCCGAGCCGAAGGAATTCGACTGGGGTTCGTACAAATCCGGGCTGAAGCACGAGGATCTTTCCGGCACCGTGTCGTATATATGCGAAACGTGCGGCGCGGAAGTCATTCTCGACGCGACCGCCGCGTCCTCCAAATGCTCTTATTGCGACAATTTTCTTATTCTCAGCGAGAACGTTTCCGCCGGACTGAGACCGAACGGCATTATCCCGTTCAAGATCCTTCCGAAAGATCTGCCGAGGCGCGTGAGAGAGTTTTACAAGGACAAGAAGCTTCTTCCTTATAATTTTTTCGCGGACAACAAATTAGGCTCGGCAAGGGGAATATACGTTCCGTTCTGGCTCTACAACTGCAGGATGAGCGGTAACGTTAAGCTTTCGGGCTCGACGGTTACGACGCGCACGGACGGTTCGTACAGGATCACCGAAACGTCGGTTTACGACATCGACAGAGACGGCGAGATGGAATTTGAACGCATACCGGTCGACGCAAGCATCAGGATGCCCGATGCGCTTATGGATTCCATAGAGCCGTTCGATTACAGCCAGCTCGTTGAATTCAACAGCGGTTATCTGACCGGCTTTTCCGCCGACAGATTCGACTCCGATCCGGATGAGAATCTTCCGCGCGTCAACGAACGGGTCAGGGTCAGCGCCGAAAATATGATCCTCAACTCGGTATCGTCATACTCTTCCGTTTCGGTGCAGAACAACGATCTCAAAATGTCCGACCAGTCGGTCAAATACGTGATGCTTCCGGTATATCTGTTTGAATGTAAATACGCCGGAAAGACGTACAGCTACGCGGCGAACGGACAGACCGGAAAAGTCGTCGGAGACCTTCCGGTAAGCCGAGGGAAGTCTTTCCTGAATTTCTTTATTCCGTTCCTCGTAGCGGCCGGCATAATAGCCGCCGTGCTGTTCCTTCTTTTCTGACAATTTCTGGTGGTGAGAGATATGAAAAAAACAAAATCAACCGGAACGGGAATCAGATCCTTGTTATTTGCCGCGATTGCCGCATGTCTGCTTTTCATTTCCGTTTTTGCGTACGGCGGAAATGCGCTTGCCGCTTCACAGGACGAAACGTATACCGGAAAGCCGTCGTGGTATAAGGAAGGATTTACTTCGGCAGACCTTTTCCACAACGCCCCTTCCGATCCGAGAGTCGTAGACTATGCCGGCGTTTTTTCTGATGCCCAGAAGAGCGCTCTTGAAAATAAGCTTGCCGGAATAAAAACGAGGACCGGAATGGACGTCGTCGTCGTCACGGACAAAAGCATGTACGGCATGGAAGCGATCGAATATGCCGCCGAATTTTATGATATGAACGGTTACGGCGCCGGAGACGACCACAGCGGCGTAGTGATGTTCATTTCGTTTGAACCCGGTAACAGACAATGGTTTACCGCCGGCACCGGGAAGGCTGAAAAGCTTCTCGGAAACAGTGATAACATCAACATCATGGACGACGCCATGGAGCCGTATATGCTTGAAGGGGATTATTATTCCGGCGTGAACGCTTACATGGACAAGCTGTCCGTGCTTCTCGAAAAAGGAAAATTTCCGAGACCTTTCATGACGTCTCTGCTTTACGTCGGTATCGCGCTGATCGCCGGTTCCATATTCGGCGGGATCAATCTCAGCTCCAAAAAGGCCGGCATGAGGGCGGTGGCGCCCGCTGTTGCCGCGTCGTCGTATCTCAAGCCCGATACGTTCAGAATAACGAGAGAGAACGACACCTTCATACGCACCGACGTGGCCAGGGCGCTCATCGAATCGTCGCGCTCCGGCGGAGGCTCGAATACCGGAAGCTATCATTCGTCCGGAGGACACAGCTTCAGCGGAGGCGGACGCAGATTCTGATTCTGACGCTTCCGGCTGCTTTCTCCCGGAAAGTATCTATTCGCAAATAACAATTTAAAGCCCGGCTGTTTCCTCCGCCGGGCTTTGCTTCATCTTCATCTTCATCACGGAAAGGACAGCAGAGATCCGCCGGTCCTATCTGAAAGATACCGAATACCCGCTGACGCCTGTCACCGTTTCGCCGTCGATCTGCAGCGGGGAAGGTTCGTTGAATGTCACGCTGATATCATGGCCTTTTATGACCGAGACCTGCCCGGTATGCTTTATATGCTCGCCTTTGAAGATCGAGGGGAATATCATAAGAGTCTTCAGCCGGCTCTTGTTGTGCATTATGACAAGGGAAAGCGTGCGATCTTCAGACAGTCTGTCCTGGTCGGGAGCGGCGTTCATCCCTCCGCCGTAAAAGCGGCCCATCATCGAAGGGGCGATCCATACGTTTTTGAATTCATATTCCTTGCCGTCTACCGTTACGTTAGCCGTTTTTGATTTGAAATGGAAGAGAAGACCCTTGATCGCGATCGAAGTATAGTTGACCGGCTTGTCGCTTTTCTCTTTCAATTTGTCTCCGACTTCGCAGCAATAGCCGTCTATACCGTAGCCGACGCCGTTAATGAATTTTGAGGTCTTTCCGTTGACCGTGACCGAGGGAAGGTTTTTTAACCATTTGTTGATCACGACCGGACCGCCTCCGGCGTCGAAGCCTATATCGCGCGCGAAATCGTTGCCGGTACCGGCGGGGTAATAATAAACATCCTTGGAAAGTCCGTTTTCGCCCGATTCGTTTACGTATCTGTTGATCGTTCCGTCGCCTCCGCACAGAACGAGCCTCGTGTCTTCGCCGATTTCGGCAAACAATTCGTCGTACGAACCGACCGAGCGTATGTCCCTGAGCTCAGTCGCGGCGCCGCCGTTTTCGAGAATCGAACGCAGCTTTTCGGCAGGCGCGGGGAGTTTCCCTTCCGCCTGGCTTCCGGCCGGTCCCGACAGTTTGTTGTAGAGAACAAGATATTTTTCCATGATTCGATCAAGACCTTTCACGTTAATTATCTGATATGCGCGGGATCCTCGTCGCCCGCAAATTCCGTTTCATGAGTATTCATCAGCTGATCGAAGCTGATGCCGTAGGTACGCGCGATATCCAGCGCGAAGCTTTTTCCCTGCGGCGGCATAGGCAATATGAGATACGTCCTTTTTGAACCCGCGTATTTCTTTCTTCCTTCGTCCGTCAGGACTTCCATTTCCGTGTTTTCGTCAACGCCGGCGACGAGGCTGACGAGATCGCTCAGCGCGGGCTCCCTGTTCAGCTCCGGAATGTTTTCGGCAAGCTCGTGGATATGCGTGGCGAAAACGCATCTCGCGCCGACTTTTCTGAGATAACGCATTATCTCCTCCGCGATGAACAGACATTCCTGATGACTCGTGCTCGAAAGCGACTCGTTCATCAGTATCATGCTGTATTTCGTCAGGCGCGGAAGGATCTGCTCGAGCCTTATGCATTCCTCTCCGAGGCGGCCTTCGCTTATTGAATTTTTCTCGAGCTCCGGGAAATGCGTGTAGATATTGTCTACGGGACTTATCCTGCCCTCCGAGCCGGGAATGGCGAAACCTGCCTGATACAGCAGCTGCGTTATTCCGACGGCGCGCGTGAAAGTGGTTTTGCCGCCCTGGTTCGCGCCTGTCAGGATGAATATTCTTCCGGCCCTGTCGGACATTTCTGCGTCGTTCACAACGACGACGCTCGAAAGTTCCCTGAGTCCTATATCGCTCTGTATGCGGATCGCGAAGCTCGCGTCGTATATATCCTTCACATAAAAAACTCTCTCGTCCTTCGGCGCGGGAGCGGGGAAGCATACCGGAAGTCCCGTACCGGCAAGATTTCTCGCGAGTCTGCTGCCGCCGATGTAATAGTAAACTTCCGGGATCAGATCGAACAGGAATTGCGTTTCAATGTATTCGAATCTGCCTATGACGGTGGCGAGATGTCTGAAAGTATCGCCCATCACGCTCTCGAGATCGCGCATGATGGCGATGTCGAGGGAATTCGCCCTGTTTTCCTTGAGAATGGAGTAAAACGAGCCGAGCCCGAAATACGTTTCGTCATTCTTCTGACGTCCGAGTATCGACGTTACGAGAGCCTTGTTTTTGAACGGCTTCGGCTCTATCGACAGGAGCACAGCCTCGATCGGACGCAGCTCGTTGTCGAGATTGACGCCGATAGTGACAGAGGTCATCGTCTGGATCTTCTCGGAAAGGGCCGGGAGTTCATTCCTGAGTTCCCTGTAATTCTGACTGTCGTAAATGCCGCTTATCATCTCGCGGAGCCTGAGCACGCCTTCAGACAGGAAATCGCGGTCGGGGGAGCAGAAAAGAGAATGCAGGATATCTACGCACTGCATGTAAACGCCGAGCATGTCTATGCGCCACGCGATCTTCCGCATATCGTCGTCGTGTGAAATATTGGCCTTTTCCATCTTGCGGAGATTGTTCGTGAGAGGAAGCAGCGTCTGGTCGAACGATTCCTCAAGCTCCGGATAGTCCATGAAATCCTGCAGGATATCCTGACGGTATTTGATAACGTCCGCGTCGGTGATCATGTCGAGCATACGGGCTTTGATATAGCCGCGGCTGTCGTTTCTGATCTGCATACCGTCGAGTATCATATCCAGATTCATGTCTCGTTCCAGAAGCTCCTGGTTGAACAGCTTGCGCCTGCCGCTTTTAGCTTCGCGCTCGAGCTCGCGCCCTTTCTCGTATTCGGGCCACAGGAGGCTGAATGCAAATTTTTCGTCCATGGCAATTCCTCGCTTTGAAATGTATTATCAGATGCGTGGATTATAGCATTTTCGCGTGAAATTGACAACCCGGCCCGGAAGTGTTATTATCAGGACCGATGAGGCGAACGTATGAATGAAAGATTTCCGGGCATTTGAAACAGAATATATAAGCGGCTTGAGCCGCGACGCCTACAGGTATCTCGGCTGCCATGTCACGCCTGACGGAAAATTCAGGTTTTGCGTATATGCCCCCGGCGCGGCCGCAGTCCGCGTAGCCTCGGACGCGAACGACTGGGGGAGGAATTCATCGCCTGCGTTTGATCTTTCCGCCGACGGGTACGGCTTCTGGACCGCCGAACTGAATTTCCCCGAAGGAGCCCTTTACAAATACGAGATCACCGGCCGCGACGGAAGCAGGAGACTGAAGAACGATCCGTACTGTCCACGCGCTGAGCTTCGCCCCGGTACGGCATCCGTCGCCTGCCGCGGTATCTCGCACGAGTGGCGCGACGGCGAATGGATAAATAAAAGAAACGGCGCGGACGTTCGTTCGGAGGCTGTCAATATCTACGAGCTTCATGCCGGCTCATGGATGCGTAAGCAGGACGGCTCGTTTTTGAATTATCGCGAGCTCGGGAGAGAGCTGGCCGCGTATCTTACCGCAATGAATTATACGCACGCCGAGCTGATGCCACTTTGCGAGCATCCTCTCGACGGATCGTGGGGGTATCAGACCGGGAATTATTTCGCTCCTACGTCGAGATACGGCTCGCCGGAGGATCTTTGCGAATTCGTTGACGTCATGCACGCTGCCGGGAAAGGGGTCGTGCTCGATCTCGTTCCGGGACATTTCTGCCGCGACGAATCGTATCTTTACCGCTTCGACGGCACGCATCTTTACGAATACGATGAAAGCGGAAAGAGGGACAATCCGCTTTGGGGAACGGCGAATTTCGATACCGGGAAGCCTCACGTCGTGAGCTTTCTGATGTCGAACATATTTTACTGGCTCGACGTATATCATCTGGACGGGATAAGGATCGACGCCGTAGCGAATATCATTTATTACGATCACGACCGTCAGCATCATCCAGAGCCGCGCAACCGGTTCGGCGGACAGGAAAACCTCGAGGGAATAGATTTCCTCCGGACCATGAATTCCGAAATACACGCGCGGCGCCCCGGCGTTTTCACGTCTGCGGAGGATTCGAGCACTTATCCGGGACTCACGGCCCCTCCGGAATACGGCGGGCTCGGATTCGATTTCAAGTGGGACATGGGCTGGATGAACGACACGCTGAAATATATGAGCACGGAGCCGGACAAAAGAGGCGTGAATCACGGTCTTCTCACGTTTCCGATGCTCTACGCGCATACAGAAAGATTCATGCTGTGCCTTTCGCACGACGAAACGGTGCACGGCAAGAAGACTCTTCTTGACAAGATGTACGGACCTCTCCCGGACAAGTTTTCACAGTTCCGGTCGTATCTGATATACATGTACACGCATCCCGGGAAAAAATTGCTGTTCATGGGCTCGGAATACGGACAGATAATGGAATGGCGGTATTACGAATCGCTCGAGTGGATAATGCTTTCGTTTCCTGCACACAGGGATCTCCGCGAGTTCGTAAAGGCGCTGAACGCGTTTTACCGCGAACGTCCCGCGCTTTATGCGGCCGATTACGGTCCGGGCGGGTTTTACTGGATCGATGCAGACGACGATATATCGAACGTGTATTCATACGTAAGAGAGGCCGGCTGTCCGGGCGGCAGGGAAAAGCTGATCATTGTATGCAATTTTTCGGACAGAACGATCGGCGGCTACCGCCTCGGCGTCCCCGATCTGTGCGAATACAGGATAGTTTTTTCATCTTCCGAACGTCTCGGGTTCGGCGCCTGCGTGAGAGAAAACGGCAGCTTTTTTCAGGCGCGTCAGAAATGGGCCTCCGGAATGCCTTTCAGCATAACGGCGGAGCTTCCGCCGTACTCGGCGATGATATTGAGCCCGCAGCTTCAGGAACAGCCGCATCCGCGGAATTTTGCAGATTGAAAAGGAGGACAACGTTATGATCCACAAGAATATGGTCGCGCTCATACTCGCCGGCGGTCAGGGAAGCCGCCTCGGCGCGATGACGAAGAAGATGGCAAAGCCGGCCGTTCCTTTCGGCGGCAAATACCGCATAATTGATTTCGCGCTCAGCAACTGCTCCAATTCCGGAATCGACACCGTCGGGATCCTGACGCAGTACAAGCCGCAGCAGTTATCGACGCATATCGGCATCGGAACGCCGTGGGATCTCGACCGGGTGCACGGCGGCGTGACGATACTTCCTCCGTATATGAGCGAAGCGGGCGGCGACTGGTACAAGGGAACCGCGAACGCCGTTTACCAGAATCTCGGATTTCTCGATCAGTACGATCCTTCGTACGTTCTCGTGCTGTCCGGCGACCACATATACAAAATGGATTACAGAAAGATGCTGAAGGCGCACATCGACGCCGGAGCGGAGGCGACTATCGCGGTGATAGACGTCCCGCCCGAAGACGCCTCGCGATTCGGGATAATGAACACGGATGACAACGGAAGGATCGTCAGCTTCGAGGAAAAGCCCTCGGCTCCCAAAAGCACTCTCGCCTCAATGGGTATCTATATTTTCTCGTATGAGAATCTCAAAAAGCACCTTCGCGAAGACTCTCTGGATCCGGCGTCCGAAAATGATTTCGGCAAAAATATCATTCCGGATATGCTGAAGGCCGGAGAGAAGCTCATCGCGTACAGGTTCGAGGGCTACTGGAAGGACGTCGGTACCGTGCAGAGCTTCTGGGAGGCGAACATGGACCTTCTCAAGGCGGACAATGAAGTCAGGCTCTTCCAGAGCGACTGGAAACTCTATACCGAAACGGCCTCGATCCCGTCCCAATATATAGGGCCGTGCGCGAGGCTGACGGACAGCATCATATCCGAGGGCTGCGTTATAATGGGAGAGGTTGAGCATTCGGTCATTTTCCCGGGCGTGCGGATAGGTGAGAATACGCGGGTGGTCGATTCGATAATCATGGAAAATTGCGTTCTCGAGGACAACGTTATAGTGAACAAAAGCATTCTTCTCACCGGCGTGACGGTGCGCTCGAACAACGCAGTCGGCAACGGCACTGACATCGCCGTTATCGACGAGGGCAGGGTGCTTTCCGGAAGCGGATTCATCGACTGAGGAGGGCGACGAAATGAAAGACTACATGGCGATATTCAATCTGGCCGAAAACGAAAACGACATACGTTCGCTCACCACGAACCGCCCGATCGCGTCCGTGCCCATCGGAAGCAGATACAGGGTCATCGACTTCATGCTTTCCAATATGGTCAACGCCGGCATAGGAAACGTCGGTATTTTCACCGAGAGCAACTCCCGCTCGCTGTCGGACCATCTCGGGACCGGAAAGCCGTGGGATCTCAACAGAAAGATCGACGGCCTTTTTCTGTTCAACCACGGCCTTTGCAATCTCATGTATACCGATTCCAAGGTCATAAAGAACAACATGGAATATATTTACAGGAGCAAAAGCAGTCAGGTGGTCCTCTGCTCCTCGTATATGATATGCAACATGGACATCGGCAAGGTGTGCGAATCGCATGAAAAATCGGGCGCCGATATTACGGTCGTTTACAAGCATATAACGACGGCGGACAGCGGTTTTTCGAACTGCTTTACTCTCAACATAGACAAAAGCACGGGTGATCTTCTCGGGGCGGGCAAAAATATAGGTATCGGCAGGGAAGCCGACGTATGCATGGAAATATTCCTGATGAGCAAGGAAAAGCTCACGGAGTTCATATACAGAAGCACGTCGCTCAATTCACTCGGAAGCTTTTACAATCTGATTTTCGACCAGATCGGAAATCTCAGGTTCAATACTTACCGGTTTGACGGATACGTTTCGTGCATAAATACCGTATCGTCCTACTTCAAGGCGAACATGGACATGCTCGGCCGGGGCGTCAGCGACGAGCTTTTCAGGACGCCGGAAAGGCCGATATTCACGAAGATAAAAGATGAACCGCCGACGCTTTATGTGCGCGGCTCGAGCGTGGGCAATTCTCTGATCGCGGACGGGTGCCAGATAGAAGGAACGGTGAGAGATTCGCTTCTCGGGCGTTACGTCGACGTTGAGGAGGGCGCCGTCGTCGAGAACAGCATAATCCTTCAGAACGTGAGGGTGCACAAAAACGCGAAACTGTCCCACGTTATTATTGACAAAAATGTCGATATAGACGAAAATACCGAATTGAAGGGAAATGAATATTTCCCTCTCGTCATCGAAAAGCGCAACATCCTGCGATGACGGTTCCGGATTTGACTCTGGGCGCCGACCCGCGCCGTTTTGCGGCTCTCCGGGCGGGCTTTACGAAAGGACGAAATCATGAAAGTATTGTTTGTAACTACGGAGATCAGGCCTTTTAGCAAAACGGGAGGACTCGCGGACGTTTCGCTCGAGCTTCCGACGGCTCTTCGGGAAGCAGGCATCGACGTGCGCGTCATTACTCCCAAATACGGGGATATCAGCGAGGAATACCGTTCGCGCATGATACCGCTGTCATCGTTCGGCGTCAGCGTCGGATGGCGGAATCAGTATTGCGGACTCGAATTCCTTTCCTACGAGGGGCTGCCCGTGTATTTCGTCGACAACGAATATTATTTCAAACGCCCCGGCTGCTACGGGTTCTACGACGACGGCGAAAGATTCGCCTATTTTTCAAGGGCAGTCATGGAATCGGTGGCGCATATGGACGATTTCTATCCCGATATAATTCACTGCAACGACTGGCAGACCGGCGTCATCCCGGTATATCTCCGCGACGTATATTACTCGCGCCCCGAGTTCAAGAAGACCGCCGCCGTTTTTACGATACACAATCTCAAATATCAGGGTGTTTTCGCCCCATCGGTGCTGGAGGACCTGCTCGGACTCAATTACGGCTACTACAACGATGAAAAGCTGAAGTTCAGAGACGGCGTATCCTTCATGAAGGCCGGCATAGTTTTCGCGGACAGGATCGTTACCGTCAGCGAAACGTACGCCAAGGAGATCACCACTCCGTATTACGGAGAGGGGCTCGACGGACTTCTGAGCGCGAAATCTTTCAAGCTCTGCGGCATAACGAACGGGATCGACTACACAAAGAACGATCCGGCTACCGATCCTGACATCTACAAGAATTACGACATCGGTACGCGCCGGGACAAGACCGTGAACAAGCTGATGCTGCAGAAGGAGCTCGGCCTCCCGCAGAACGAATCCGTGCCCGTCATCGGCATGGTGACGAGGATGGTCAAGGAAAAGGGACTTGATCTCGTCACGAGAGTTATCGAGGACATTCTGAAGCAGGACGTTCAGTTCGTCATTCTCGGAACGGGCGACAGGGATTATATGGATTTCTTCGAATATTACGCTTCCGCTTACCCGGGAAAGCTTGCCGCCAGAACGAAATTCGACAGCGTGCTCGCTTCTCGGATATACGCCGGCGCGGATATGTTTCTCATGCCTTCGATGTTCGAGCCCTGCGGCCTTTCGCAGATCATCGCGATGCGCTTCGGGACCGTTCCGATCGTCCGCGAGACGGGCGGGCTCCGCGATACGGTGATCCCGTACAACGAATATACCGGCGAGGGCAACGGTTTTTCTTTCGCAAATTTCAACGCTCACGAGATGCTTTCCATTCTCAGGTACGCTCTTGAAAAATACAGGGAGCCGAAGGTGTGGGACGGCATAGTCAGAGCCGCGATGGAGACGAGAGTCGACTGGGGGACCCAATCCGCCAAATATATCAGCCTTTACAACGAGCTTATGATCTGAGACGGGAACGTCCCGGAGGAGGTAATATGCAGCTTGACAAAGAAGCTTTTATACGAGACTATAAAAGCAAGATAGTAACTATGTTCCGCGAGACCGCGGATGAAGCGTCTTCAGAGGAGAAATATCTCGCTCTCGGCGCTCTTATACGCGATTACATGGCTGCCGCCTGGCTTGAGACCGAAAAACGCGACAGAAACGAAAAGCGGAAACATATTTACTATTTTTCGATGGAATTCCTCATCGGAAGACTTCTCGATTCCGCGCTCGTCAATCTCGGCATAAGGGACGCGGTGGAGGAAGGTCTTTCGGAATTCGGGATAGAGCTGAAGCGACTCGAGGACGAGGAGCCCGACGCCGGACTCGGAAACGGCGGTCTCGGCAGACTCGCCGCATGCTTTATGGACTCCATGGCTTCGATGGATATCGCCGGAACGGGAGTAGGCATCCGTTACAGATACGGGCTTTTCAGGCAGCTGATACAGAACGGCTATCAGATCGAGACTCCGGACAACTGGCTGAAGGTCCCGAACGTATGGGAGATCAGAAAAGCCGAGGACGCGAGGATCGTCAGGTTCGGTGGAACCGTCAGTCTCAACCGCGGCGGCAACGGCAGACTGTACGCGGAGCTGAAGGATTACGAGCCGGTGCTCGCCGTGCCTTACGACATACCTGTCCCGGGCTACGGCGGAAAAAGGGTGAATACGCTTCGCCTGTGGCGCGCCGAAACGGAAAACTCGGGCTTCGATTTCGCCGAATTCAGCAAGGGCGACTACGACCGCGCCGTTGAAAATATCACAGCCGCGAATTCGATCTCCAACGTGCTGTACCCGGACGATTCCACGCCGCGCGGAAAGAGACTCAGGCTGAAGCAGGAATATTTCTTTACGAGCGCCGGGATCCAGGATATCGTCGCCGGATATCTAAAAAACGGCGGAGATCTCAGGGAATTTCATAAGTATAACGCCGTACAGATCAACGATACGCATCCCGCGCTCGCCATTCCCGAGCTTATGCGTTTACTTCTCGACGACCACGGCTTCGGCTGGGATGAGGCGTGGGATATCACGAAAGCCGTTTTCGGTTACACGAATCATACGATACTCGCGGAGGCTCTCGAAAAGTGGCCTGTCGATATGTTCAAAGAGATGCTTCCGAGGATCTATCTCATCGTCGAGGAGATAAACAGAAGGTTCATCAGCGAACTTTCGCAGACGCCCGACGCCGGCTTCGACAGGATTTCGAAAATGTCCGTCATCGGTAACGGGGTCGTCAGGATGGCTAATCTTTCGATCGTCGGAAGCCACAGCGTAAACGGCGTCGCGGCTCTTCATACTCAGATACTCAAAACGAAGGAATTGAAGGATTTCAGCGATCACTACCCCGGAAAATTCAACAACAAAACGAACGGCATCACTCACCGCCGTTGGCTGATCGGAGCGAATCCGGAGCTTTCAGCCGTTATCGACGGCTATATCGGGACAGGCTGGCGCGAAGATCCGGATAAACTCTCGGCGCTGGACGGATATATCGACCGTGGCTTTACGGAAGACGCCGCCGGAGTGAAGCTTAATAATAAAAGAGCGCTCGCCGCGTATATCAGGGATACGCTCGGCATAGAAGCTGACGTGAATACCGTTTTCGACGTACACGTGAAGCGCCTTCACATGTACAAAAGACAGCTTTTGAATATTTTCGCCGTTATGGACGAATACGAGAGGTTGAAATCCGATCCCGCGTCGTTCGTCTGCCCGAGGACGGCGATCTTTTCGGCAAAAGCATTTCCCGGTTATATGCTCGCCAAAAATACGATAAAGCTGATATGCACGGTGGCGGACGTCATCAATTCCGATCCGGACGCGGAAGGAAAGCTGCGCGTGGTATTTCTGCCCAATTACGGAGTGAGCCTCGCCGAACGCCTGATACCCGCCGGGGAGATAAGCGAGCAGATCTCGACCGCTTCGAAAGAGGCGTCCGGCACGGGCAATATGAAATTGATGATGAACGGAGCCGTTACCCTCGCAACGCTCGACGGCGCAAACGTCGAAATCAGGGAGGCCGTCGGCGACGGCAATATCGTTCTTTTCGGCATGACTTCCGGCGAGGTCATCTCTCTTGAAAGCTCCGGCGGATACGATCCCGGGGAAATGATCAGGAACGACCCGAGGATCGGAAGGCTTTTCGCCCGCCTTCGCGAGGGCTATTTCGGAAGAGCCTCCGCGGATGAATTCATGCCTGTTATCGACCATCTCACCAAGGGGCGCGATCCGTATTTCGTCCTTAAAGATTTTGCTTCCTACGTTGACGCAAGGGACAGGATAGGACGTATTTACGTGAACGAACGCGGACAGTTCAACAGGATGTGCGCGGTTAATATCGCACGCTCCGGACGATTCTCAAGCGACAACACTATCGCCGCGTACGCCGACGAGATCTGGAACGTGAAAAGAAAATGATATTCGTTCACGATCCGGGAGACGTCCGCTTCAGAGATCCGGAAGGCGCGGTCGTGACAGGCTCGCGCGTGACGCTCAGGGTCCGGGTGACGCCGGACGGCGGGACCGCTCCCGTACTCACGGTCACGCGTTTGTTCCGTACCGAAAAACAGGATTTCAAAATTTCGCACGCCGGCTGTTCTGACGGGCTGTTCGAGTTCGTCCTCGAGCCGTCTTTTCTCTCACGCCCCGGCGTTTACCGCTACGGCTTCGGATGCGGCGGCGAATATTCCGGCGAAGCAGGAAGGATCACGGTGTACGTTCCGGGAAACGAAGCTCCGGCATGGTTTAAAAAAGCGTTCATTTATCAGATCTTTCCGGACAGATTTGCCGTTGGAAAAAGCGGGAAGGCGGCTCCGAAGGAAGGATCGTTCATTTACGACTCGTTTTCAGCCCTTCCGGAATATATCAAAGACGAAAAAGGCGAGGTAATCCGCTGGGATTTTTTCGGCGGTACGCTGGAAGGGATCGCGGACAATCTCGGATATATACGGAGTCTCGGCGCAGACACGGTCTACCTGAATCCGGTATTCTCGTCGGTATCGAATCACCGCTACGATACGGCGGATTACGGGCACGTGGACGATATGCTCGGAGGCGACGAAGCTTTTTATGATCTCGTGAACCGCATGAACGGAGAAGGGATGCGCCTCATCCTCGACGGCGTTTTCAGCCACACGGGAAAAGAAAGCTTATATTTCAAAAAAGCTCTCCGCGGCGAAAAGCCGTGGGCGGACTGGTACAGATTCCGCGAAGACGGCACGTACGACTGCTGGTGGGGCGTTGAAGACCTGCCGTGCGTAAACGAGCTTCAGCCCGATTATCTGGAATATACCGTCACCGGCGAAAACAGCATAGTGAAGCGGTGGCTGAGGGCCGGAGCGTCGGGATGGCGGCTGGACGTCGCCGACGAGCTGCCTGATGAATATCTTGAAAAGCTGTTTGAGGCTGCCGTTTCCGAAAAACCGGACGCCGTTGTTTTCGGAGAGGTATGGGAGGACGGGACGGACAAGATCAGCTACGGCGTGCACAGATCTTATTATACGTCCGGGGAGCTCCATTCGCAGACCAATTATCCGTTCAGGAACAATCTGATAGCCTTCTTCGAAGGATCTTCTTCGGCGCGGGAGATCACGGCGGCTTTTTCGGGGGACCGGATGAATTATCCGCCGGACGTTTACAGGTCGCTTATAAACATGACAGGCTCGCACGACGTTCCGAGGCTGTTCTCCGTATTGCTCGGTATCGTACGCGGAGACAGACGGCTCGCAAAGGATCTGCTCAGAACGTATATGATGATTCAATTCACTTTCCCCGGAGTTCCTCTCGTTTATTACGGAGACGAGATATGCGCCGAAGGCGGAGCGGATCCGGACAACAGACGTTTTTTCGATATGGAGGCTACGGAGAGCAGCGAAGGCTCCGCGATGCGCGGATGGCTTGCCGGCATGGCACGGTTGAGGCGGGAGGCTCCGGAGATACTTGAAGGGGAGATACGATTTATTAACGCCGGCGACAATATTTTCGCGTACGAAAGAAGTTTTGGCGGAAGCAGGATCGTACTCGTCGCCGACCGTTTCGGGAGAGGCTTCGGCAGCGGAGAAGACGCCGCGGAGGGGCGGCGAGCACTTGAATCGGCCTGCTCCGCCGGATATAATATCATCGCGGCCGCCGGAGGATACGGGCTGCTTGTCAGGACCGCCTGATGGTACGGACGGATCTGCCGGCCGCATGATAGTTTACGGAGTGATAATAATATGAAATGCCCTTATTGCTCGCATACCGAAGACAAGGTCATCGATTCACGGCCGACCGACGATTTTACGGCGGTCCGCAGAAGACGCGAATGCCTGAAATGCGGATCGCGCTTCACGACCTACGAAAAGGTCGAGGAATCGCAGCTGATGGTCGTGAAAAAGGACGGGAGCCGCCAGCTTTTCGAAAGAGAGAAGATCACGAACTGCATCATGAAAGCCTGCGCGAAAAGGCCGGTATCCGTCGTTCAGGCGGAGGAAATATCCGCTTCCGTGGAACAGCAGCTCCTGAATTCGATGAAGCGTGAGGTCAGCTCGCACGAGATAGGCGAGCTGATTATGGCGAAGCTCAAGGAGCTCGACGAGGTCGCCTACGTCCGCTTCGCGTCGGTCTACAAGCAATTCAAGGACGTCGACTCTTTCATGGACGAACTGAAGACGATGATCGAGCGTAAAAACGACGGGAATTGAACGGCAGCGGCCGCGCGACGGCCGGGCCTTCCGGAAATATCCGGCAAATAATTTGATTGCGCTTCTTTTTTTCTGTACCATTTTCCGAAACGGAAACTGTCCGGAAAGAAAGGAGCGCTTATTTATGATCGCATCGATAAAATCCGTATGTCTCAGCGGCGTGAAGGGCCTGATCACGGAGATCGAAACTTTTGTCTCGAAAGGACTTCAGGAATTTGAAATCATCGGACTTGCCGGAGCTTCGGTAAAGGAATCGAAAAACAGGGTCAAAGCCGCGCTGCGTAATTGCGGCTTCGAAATGCCCCGCGGACGCATCACGGTAAATCTGGCTCCCTCCGACGTCAGGAAGGAGGGAACCGTTTTCGACCTCGCGGTGGCGGCGGGGATAATGACCGTTCAGGGCTCGCTG
>CADBOE010000096.1 GCA_902796205.1 uncultured Ruminococcus sp.
CCGGGACAAGATCCACGAGTACAACCTCTCCGCCGTGGTCATCTGCTCCTGCTCCCCCCGGATGCACGAGGCGACCTTCCGCAAGACCGCCCAGAAGGCGGGCTTGAACCCCTACATGGTGGAGATCGCCAACATCCGCGAGCACTGCTCGTGGATCCACAAGGACAAGGACGCCGGAACGGAAAAGGCGTGCGTGCTCATGCGCGCGGCCGTCGCGAAGGTGATGCTCAATACTCCGCTTAAAGCCGGCGAGAGCAAGGTCGTGAAGCGCGCTCTCGTTATCGGAGGCGGGATCGCCGGCATCCAGACCGCGCTCGATATTGCCGACGCGGGATTCCCGGTGGATATAGTCGAAAAGAACGCGACGATCGGCGGACGCATGGCGCAGCTCGACAAGACGTTCCCGACGCTCGACTGCTCGTCGTGCATATTGACCCCGAAAATGGTCGAGGCGAAGGCGAACGAGAATATCCGCCTTATCACGTACGCCGAAGTCGAGGAAGTGAGCGGCTTCGTCGGCAGCTTCAACGTAAAGATCCGCAAAAAAGCGCGCTACGTAAAAGAAGACGTCTGCACGGGATGCGGCGAGTGCATGGCCAAATGTCCTTCCAAAAAGGGAGCGGACGAGTTTAACATGGGCCTCAAAAACAGGCCGGCCATATATATTCCTTTCGCGCAGGCCATACCGAACGTCGCCGTCATCGACAGGACGCAGTGCATTAAGCTCAAGACCGGCAAATGCGGTCTCTGCGAGAAGATCTGCACGGCGAAGGCCATAGATTATACGATGCAGGACGAGATCGTCGAGGAGGAATACGGCGCCATCATCATGGCGACGGGCTTCAGACCGATAGACGCGTCTAAATTCGACGAATATTCGTATTCCACCTGCAAGGACGTCGTCACCTCGCTCGAACTCGAGCGCATAATGAACGCGGCAGGCCCCACGGGCGGAGTGCTGCAGCGCCCGTCCGACGGAAAGCATCCGCATTCGATCGTATTTATACAGTGCGTCGGCTCCAGGGACGTATCGGGCCGCGGAAAGCCGTACTGCTCGAAAATATGCTGCATGTACACCGCGAAGCACGCGATGCTGATCAGGGACAAATATCCCGACGTGGAAGTTCACGTCTTTTACATCGACGTCCGCACGCCCGGCAAGAATTTCGACGAATTCTACAGGCGGGCGGCCGAACAGTACGACGTCGACTACATCAAGGGCCAGGTAGGCAAGGTGTACGAGGAAGACGGCCATCTCGTCGTCAGGGGCGTTGATCTCATCGGCGGCGAACAGATCGTAATGAACGCCGACATGGTGGTGCTGGCGACGGCTATCGAGCCCGATCCGACGGCACGCAAGGTGGCCAATATGCTCACGGCGAGCATCGACACCAACGATTTCATAACCGAGGCGCATCCCAAGCTGCGCCCGGTCGAGAGCCCGACGGCCGGCATATTCCTGTCCGGCGTATGCCAGGGACCGAAGGATATACCTGAAACCGTTTCTCAGGCGGGGGCCGCTGCGTCCAAGGCGATCGGCCTTCTCTGCAAGGACAAGCTCACCACGAACCCGTGCGTGGCCCATTCTGACGAGCTTCTGTGCAACGGATGCTCATGCTGCGAAAAGGTCTGCCCGTACGGCGCGATCAGCTACGACACGCATCTGATCAACGACCACGGCGTAAAAGAAACGCGACGCGTCGCTCTGGTCAACGAGGCGCTCTGCCAGGGCTGCGGCGCCTGCACGGTCGTGTGCCCGTCCGGAGCGATGGACCTCAAGGGCTTTTCCAACAAACAGATCATGGCGGAGGTGGAAGCGATATGCCTGTAAACGAGCAAAAGGAATGGAAGCCGAAAATAGTGGCTTTCTGCTGCAACTGGTGCAGCTATGCCGGAGCCGATCTGGCCGGTTCATCCCGTCTCTCCTATCCCGCGGACGTAAAGATAATCCGCGTCCCGTGCTCATGCCGGGTGAATCCGATATTTATATTAAAAGCGTTCGAGCGCGGCGCCGACGGAGTCATAATCTGCGGCTGCCATCCGGGAGACTGCCACTACAGTACCGGCAACTATTATACGCGCCGCCGCATGGCTCTGCTGTTCAGCATGCTTGACTACATCGGCGTCGAGCGGGGCCGCACGAGAGTCGAATGGGTGTCGGCAGCCGAGGGAGCGCGTTTTTCGCAGGTAATGAACGACTTCGCGAAGAAAATCAGCGAACTCGGAGAAAACGTGAAAGTAGGTGACCTGAGATGCAGGGAATAAGCGCGAAGATAATCTCCAGAGCGAAGGAGCTCATGCGCGACGGCACCGTGAACAAAGTCGTAGGCTGGAAGGCCGGCGAATTCTTTTACGACTGCGAGCCGTACGTCTTCGAGACGGAGGAATCGCTGGACGGGCTCGTGTATAACCGCTTCTGCGCCGCGAACCTCAGCAAGTATATGATCAAAAACAGCATTGCCACCGGCGAGGACAGCCTGAAGGTGCTCGTGCTGCTCAAGCCCTGCGACACCTACAGCTTCAACCAGCTTCTGACGGAACACCGCATCGTCCGCGAAAACGTGTACATTCTCGGCGTCGGCTGCGAGGGGATGTGCGATATCGACCGCATACGCGAAAACGGCTTCAAGGGCATCACCGGCATCGGCGAGAATGCGGACGGGAAAACGCTCACGGTGCGTACGCTGTACGGCGACGGCGAGGTCGTGATCGACGACGTGCTCGTGAACAAATGCGAATTCTGCAAGGGAAAAGCTCACAAAATCTATGACGAGCTCATTTCCGACAACGAAGACGAGGGTCCCCGCGGGGACAGATTCGCCGGCGTGCGCGATATAGAGGCAATGTCGCCCGGTGAGCGCTTCGCTTTCTGGAAGGGCGAGCTGTCCAAGTGCATCCGCTGCAACGCGTGCAGAAACGCCTGCCCCGCCTGCTCTTGCCGCAAATGCGTTTTCGACAACAACGCGTCCGGCATCGCTTCCAAGGCAAATACGGACAGCTTCGAGGAGAAAATGTTCCACATTATCCGCGCGTTCCACGTGGCCGGCAGATGTACGGATTGCGGAGAATGCTCGAGAGTGTGCCCTCAGGGAATACCGCTCCATCTGTTCAACAGAAAATACATCAAGGATATCAACGAATTCTACGGCGATTACGCCGCGGGAGAGGAAGCCGGACAGCGCGGTCCCCTGATCAGCTATACGGAAGGCGACATCGAGCCCGCCGCTGTCAGCGATAAAGGAGGTAAGTGAGCATGTCTTTGAAAAAGATCGCTTTAAATGAACTTAACAAGCTGTTCGCCGCCCTTTCGCTTACAAAAAAGGTTTATCTGCCCGTGGAAAAGGCCGGACAGTACGATTACGCTCCGTGGGAGGCCGGCGTCGAATACCGCCCGGAGGTCCTGCATACGGTGAAAAGCGCGAAGAGCGTATTTTTCCCGCAGAGCGAGGATCTCGTCAGATACAGGCGTTCGGGCCTCAGCCTCAATATCGAGTGCGAAGCGCCGGAGGACGAGGATTTCGTCATTTTCGGCGTACACGCGTGCGACGTAAAGGGCTTCGAGGTGCTCGACCGCGTTTTCCTCTCCGATCCCGCGGACACGTATTACAAGGCGAGAAGAGAGCACGGCGCGGTGATCTCGGTCATGTGCGGCCGTCCGGAGGAGACCTGCTTCTGCGGAACGTTCGGCATTGACGCCGAAAAGCCCGGCGGGGATATACAGTCGTGGATCTCCGGCGAAACGCTTTATATGGAGGCGCTCACGGCGAAGGGAGAGGAGATCTTTTCACAGCTCGGCGGAATCGTTGCCGACGCCGGCGAGGATGACGCAAAGGCGGTGGAAGAGACCTTGTCCGGACACCGTGAGATCATGAAAAAGCTTCCGCTTTCCTCTCTTACGACGGAAGGCTTCGGCAGGGACGCCGATCTGCTCGGCCTGTTCAACCGCCCGGAATGGAAGGAGCTTTCCGCGTCGTGCCTCGGCTGCGGAACGTGCACGTACGTTTGTCCGACGTGCCAGTGCTACGATATAAGAGAATACAATACCGGAAAGGATATCCGCCGCTTCCGCGTATGGGATTCGTGCATGTATTCGGATTTCACGATGATGGCGCACGGCTCGCCCAGACCGGATCAGATGCAGAGATTCCGCCAGAGATTCATGCACAAGCTTAAATATTATCCGGACAATTACGACGGGGCTTTTTCGTGCGTCGGCTGCGGACGCTGCCTGCAGAAGTGCCCCGTATCTCTGAATATCGCAAAGGTTATGAAAAAGTTGGGAGGCGCGAAATAATATGAGTGAAAATTGCACCGGGAGCTGTGTTCCCGGAATGACGAAGGATATGCTCGTGCCTCAGCTGGCCGTTGTGACCGAAATAAGGACCGAAACGCCGGACGTGAAGACGTTCCGCGTCGAGAGTCCGGACGGCAGCCCGCTGTTCGATCATATGCCCGGCCAATGCGCCATGCTGACGCTTCCCGGTTCGGGAGAGGCGATGTTTTCGATAACGTCGTCGCCGACGGAAAAGGGCTACAAGGAATTCTCGATAAAGCGCTGCGGACAGCTGACCGACGCGCTCCACGCGATCGAGCCCGGACAGGAGATCGGCATACGCGGGCCGTACGGAAAGCCATTCCCGGTCGATACGGAATTCCGCGGTCAGAATCTGCTGTTCATTGCCGGCGGTATAGGACTCGCGCCGCTTCATTCCGTGATCGATTACGTACGTGCGAACAGAGACGCGTACGGCCACATGGATATTCTTTACGGATCACGCTCCGCCGCCGATCTCGTCGACCTCGAACAGATACAGAACGTGTGGATGAAGGAGAAGGATACGAACGTATATCTCACCATCGACCGGCCGCAGGAGGGCTGGGACGGTCACGTGGGCTTCGTGCCGGCCTACCTCAAGGAGCTCGCCTTCAAGCCGGACTGCACCGCGATCATATGCGGACCCCCGATAATGATAAAATTCGTGCTGCAGGCGCTTATAGAAATGGGCTTCGACAAGACGCAGGTCTATACGACGCTCGAACTCAAGATGAAGTGCGGCATCGGAAAATGCGGACGGTGCAATATAGGATCGAAATTCGTATGCAAGGACGGACCGGTATTCCGCTGCGACGAGATCGACGAACTGCCCAACGAATATTGACGACACGGATGACATGACTGATCTTCAGGAGGAATAACCGATCATGGAAAAAATGGTAAATATCTATATAGCCGGAAAACAATATACTGTGCCGGACGGATTAACGATCATGAACGCGATGGAGTACGCGGGATACAAGCATATCCGCGGCTGCGGCTGCCGGGCCGGCTTCTGCGGAGCCTGCGCCACGATCTACCGCATAAAAGGGGATACCGAGCTGAAATTCTGCCTCGCCTGCCAGACGAAGGTCCAGGAGAATATGTATATCGCGAGCCTGCCCTTCTTCCCGACGCAGAAAAAGACGTACGACATCGGGGAAACGAAGCCGAGCCAGACCGTAATGATGGAGCTCTATCCCGAAATATACAGCTGCATAGGCTGCAACGCATGCACGAAGGCCTGCCCGCAGGGTCTGCCCGTAATGCAGTACATAGCGTACGCGCAGCGCGGGGAATACGCCAAATGCGCCGAGGTATCGTTCGACTGCATCGCCTGCGGAATGTGCTCCGCCAGATGCCCCGCCGGGATCACGCATCCGATGGTGTCGCTGCTGGCCAGACGTCTTTACGGAAAATATATCGCTCCGGAGAGCGGGCATCTTGACAAGCGCGTCGACGAAATTCTGAACGGCGACTACGACGCGCTCATCATGGAGCTTTCCGAAAAGCCGGCGGACGAGCTCAGGGAAATGTACAATCACAGAGAGATCGAGAAATAACGGAGGTACGTGAAAATGGCAGCATTTGAAATAAAAGAAGAAGCCGGCGTATTTACTCAGGAGATGCTGGATTCGATAAAAAAAGTAGAGGCCACGCGTCCTTCGCGTATCGGCGCGGAGCTCCGCAGGATGAGCGCCGAGGAAAAGGAGGACGTGCTGAAGCGCTTCCATCCCGATTACCGCGAGGACGGCTTTTCGGTCCTCGAGGCCGGACCTAACAAAGGAGAAAAGGTCCCGTCCGAGCTGGCCGATCTGCTTCAGGGAAAGAGCCGCGTGCTCGATAAGAAGCCGGATCTCGGCGCTCCGGACTACGATACCGACGTCCTCATTATAGGCGGCGGCGGCGCGGGCGCATCGGCTGCAATAGAATCGGTAAACGGCGGCGCGCGGACGATGATCGTCACGAAGCTCCGCATCGGCGACGCGAATACGATGATGGCCGAAGGCGGCATCCAGGCTGCCGACAAGCCGAACGATTCACCCCTGATCCACTACCTCGACGCCCTCGGAGGAGGACATTTCTACAACAAGCCCGAGCTTCTCAGAAAGCTCGTCATGGAGGCCCCCGAGGCGATCCAGTGGCTCAACGGGCTCGGAGTCATGTTTGACAAGGATGCCGACGGGACGATGATAACCACGCACGGCGGCGGAACGTCCAGAAAGCGCATGCACGCGTGCGCCGACTATTCGGGAGCCGAGATCATGCGCGTGCTCCGCGACGAAGTCATTAACCGCGGCATAGAGATCGTGGATTTCACGGCCGCCATTGAACTCATCCTCGACGACAAGGGTCAGTGCGCCGGAGCCGTCCTCCGCAACATGGAGACCGGAGAGATCCGCACGGCGAGAGCGAAAGCCGTCATTATCGCCACGGGAGGCGCGGGCAGGCTTCATTACCAGGGCTTCCCGACGTCGAACCATTACGGCGCGACCGCCGACGGACTTATCCTCGGATACCGCGCGGGGGCGAAGCTGCTCTACGCCGATACGATACAGTACCATCCCACCGGAGTCGCATATCCGGCTCAGATGCTCGGCGCGCTCGTTACCGAGAAAGTGCGCTCCTGCGGCGCGCAGCTCGTAAACGTCGACGGAGTGGCGTTCATGAATCCGCTCGAAACGCGCGACGTCACGGCCGCCTCGATCATCCGCGAATGCAAGGAACGCGGCAAGGGCGTTCCCACTCCGATAGGATCGGCGATATGGCTCGATACTCCCATGATCGACGAGATCGGAGGAAAAGGCACTATAGAGAAACGTATTCCCGGTATGCTCCGCATGTATTCGAAATTCGGAATGGATATGCGCAAGACGCCCATTCTCATCTATCCCACGCTTCACTACCAGAACGGCGGACTGGACGTTACGGACAGGAGCATGACGAACATCCCCGGCCTTTTCGTCGCCGGCGAGGCCGCCGGAGGCGTACACGGCAGGAACCGTCTGATGGGCAACTCGCTGCTCGACGTTATCGTTTTCGGCCGCAACGCCGGAAAATTCGCATCCGCCTACGTTCCGGAGGTGTCTCTCGGAGCTCCGACGCTTTCCCACGTCGACAGATACCAGGAGGAGCTCGACAGGGCGGGCGTCGTTTCGAAGGTCGAGTCGCCGCTTCTGCTGCCGTCGTACACGCACGGAAATCCCAGATTCGCGGATACGGTCAAATGGGGGCACGCTGATCTATGAGTCTTTTCGGCGGCGTTATTTCGGTAACAGGGATCGGTTTCCTGATGCTCAGCGTGCTGGCCATCTGCGCTGTCGGCTACGCGCTCGGACGCATCACTATTAAAGGCGTTTCGTTAGGTACGGCCGGAGTGTTTATAATCGCTCTCGTTTTCGGCGCTCTGTTCTTCAGATTCATCGAGCCGCAGCTCGTCCTGAAAACGGCCGCCGCGGACGGCGCCGGAACCGTCAGCGTCAGCTACGCGTCGAACGCGCTGAAGATCATCGAGAATCTCGGTCTCATCCTGTTCGTCACGGCGGTCGGATTTATAGCCGGACCGAATTTTTTCAAGAACCTGAAGAAGAATTTCAAGTCGTATATCCTGCTCGGGCTGGTGATAATCCTGTCGGGAGCGCTCGCGTGCGTCGCGTGCTTTTTCATCGGACGCGGAGCCGAAGCCGATCCCAAGGAATTTGTGGCAATGCTCGTGGGCATTCTTTCCGGTTCGCTGACGAGCACGCCCGCTTTTTCAGCCGCGAAGGCGACGGTGCTTCCCCAGTACGAGGACGCCGTTACCGTCGGGCACGGCATCGCGTATCTGTTTGGCGTCGTGGGCGTCGTGCTCTTCGTTCAGCTTATCCCGAAGCTGGTGAAGGCTGATATGGCGGAAGAGCGCGCGAAGCTCGTCCACGTCGACGACGGCAGGGGCGGAAACGAAAAAAAGGCTCCGGGCAAACTGTTTTCACTTGACAAATTCGGCATAGGCGTATTCGCTCTCGCCGCCGCGCTCGGCGTGCTGATCGGCGCCGTGAAGATCCCGCTCACCGGCAAAGGCCTTTCCGGGACCACGTTTTCACTGACGACCACGGGCGGGGCGCTTATCATTTCGCTGATATTCGGTCATTTCGGAAGATTCGGCCGGCTCAGCGTGACGCCGGACAAAAAGACTCTCGAGGTGTTCCGCGAGACGGGGCTTATGCTGTTCCTTATCGGGGCGGGCGTGGCCGGAGGCGCGAATTTCGTCAAATATTTCAAAGCCGTGTATTTCCTGTACGGCGTGGCGATGACCGTCGTTCCGATGATAATCGGCTTCATCTTCGCGCGGTACGTATTAAAGCTGAGTCTCATGAACAATCTCGGGTCGATCACGGGCGGAATGACGTCCACGCCCGCGCTGGGTACGCTTATCAACGTCGCCGGAACGGACGACGTCGCCAGCGCCTACGCTGCCACGTATCCCATTGCGCTGATCGCGGTCGTGCTCGCGTCCCAGTTCCTGATATTGCTGCTGTAGCTGCCCGCAGCGCGACTCCGGCTTCTTGAATTATCCGGCTGTTTAGTCTACAATGTACGGGCGGCGCGGCAGGCTGCGCCGCTTCGTTTGTTATCAGCGAAAATTAAAATGGAGGAAGAGCGAATGAGAAACATTGACGTCTCCGAAATTACCGCCGCCGTGCGGGAAATGTGTATTGAAGTAAACCATAAGCTGTCCCCGGACATGGTCGGGAAGCTGACGGACGCGAGGGAGCGCGAGGAATCGCCGCTCGGCAGGCAGATACTGGGTCAGCTTATCGAAAATATGGATATTGCCCGCGAGGAAATGATTCCGATTTGCCAGGACACCGGCATGGCCGTCATCTTTCTTGAAGTGGGTCAGGACGTTCATTTTACGGGCGGCGATATCGAGGACGCTGTCAATCAGGGCGTGCGCGAGGGATATACAGAAGGATATCTCAGAAAATCCGTTGTCCGCGATCCGATCGACCGCGTGAACACCGGTGACAATACTCCGGCGGTCATCCATTATTCCATCGTTCACGGCGAAGGCGTGAAGATAACGCTGGCTCCGAAGGGATTCGGCAGCGAGAATATGAGCCGCCTGTTCATGCTGAAGCCCGCTCAGGGAATAGAAGGAGTAAAGGAGGCCGTGATCGCCGCTGTCGCCGACGCCGGCCCGAACGCCTGCCCTCCGATGGTCGTCGGAGTGGGTGTGGGCGGTACGTTCGAAAAATGCGCGCTGCTCGCGAAGAAGGCGCTCACGAGAAACGTGAACGAGCGCTCGAAGATACCTTACGTAGCCGAGCTCGAAAAGGAGCTTCTCGAAAAGATCAACTGCCTCGGCCTCGGCCCCGGCGGTCTGGGAGGAAGGATGACGGCGCTCAACGTCGCCGTGGAGACGTATCCCACGCACATAGCGGGACTGCCTGTGGCGGTCAATATCTGCTGCCACGTTAACCGCCATATTTCCCGCGAGATCTGAGGAGGAAGAGAACAATGGACAGACATATCAGTTTACCCTTATCCGACGCCGACGCCCTGTCGCTGAAAGCGGGGGATTACGTATATCTCACCGGCGAGCTTTATACGGCGAGAGACGCCGCGCACAAGCGCATGTACGACGCGCTGAACGAAGGGAAGGAGCTCCCCGTCGACATAAAAGGCCAGGTCGTTTATTATCTCGGACCTACGCCCGCGCGCCCCGGCCACGTGATCGGGTCCGCCGGACCGACGACCTCGTCGCGCATGGATAAATACGCGCCGCGCCTTCTCGACCTGGGACTCAAGGGCATGGTCGGAAAGGGAAAGCGCACGCAGGAGGTCATCGACGCCGTCGTGCGGAACGGGGCCGTCTATTTTGCCGCCGTCGGAGGCGCCGGAGCGCTGCTTTCAAAATGCATCAAGAAGGCTGAAGTCGTCGCCTATGACGATCTCGGCACCGAGGCAATACGCCGTCTGCAGGTGGAAAATCTGCCGGTCATCGTCGTTATCGATTCCGCGGGTACGAATCTGTACGCCACCGCCGCCGACAAGTGGAGAAAATAAAATTGGCCGGAAATCAGTCTGATATGGAAAATATACGGCTGAAAAAGAGGCAGGCCGGGAGAAGCATGGCGCTCGCGCTGCTGACGTGCGCGTTCGGCTCGCTGATCGTCGCCTTCGCGCTGAATCAGGTCCTGAAGCCGGCGGGCTTTTCTCCCGGCGGGGTCGCCGGTCTCGCGACTCTCGTCCACAAGGTCAGCGGAAACCGCATTCCGATCGGCGCCGGGCAGCTCGTGATGAATATCCCGCTGTTTTTCTGGGGGTACCGCACGCTCGGAAGGAGTTTTATATTCCGTTCCGTGATGGGCACGCTGATGAGCTCGATTATGGTCGACTCGCTCAGCTTTACCGCGAAATACTGGGTGCTGAAGACTGATCCGGTACTGGCCGCGGTGTGGGGCGGCGTGCTTCTCGGCATCGGTTACGGCATCATATTCAGAGCGGGAGCGACTACGGGCGGTACCGATATTGCCGCCCGCATGCTGCAGAAAAAAATGAATTATCTGACGCTGGGTCAGCTTCTGCTGTTTTTCAATATCATTTTCCTCGTCGTGGTCGGTCTGGTGAACCGGTCTGTGAACGCGGCGCTGTACACCGGGATCAGCGTTTTCATATCGTCGAAGGTCGTGGATCAGGTCGAGGGCGGCGTGAATTACGCGAAAGAGGTCCTGCTCGTCTCCGACAAGTCCGCCGAGA
Source organism: uncultured Ruminococcus sp. (assembly GCA_902796205.1). GTDB lineage: Bacteria > Bacillota > Clostridia > UBA1212 > UBA1255 > UBA1255. Next base: position 11,057 of record CADBOE010000096.1, read on the forward strand.
TCGGCGCGGATATAATCAGCGAGCTCGGGAGGGGAGCGACGATAATTCAGGGCAGGGGAGCGTATACGGGTCGCGAACATCCCGTGCTGTGGGTCGTTGTCTACAACCGCCAGCTTCCGAAGCTGAGAGAGATAGCGGCGCGGCACGATCCGACGGTTTTCATCGCCATAAAGGACGTCAGGGAGGCAAGAGGTCTGACGAAGACGGGGCGTTTCTGATAAACCGCCTGCGTCTCTCAAATGCGTCGTACTGGAAGTCTTTCTATCAATGCCGGGCGGCGTTTTATTGCACCGTCATTTTACAAAGAAGGTTTCGCTTCATTGCTGCGTTGTTGTTTCTGTTCAACAACGCAGAACAAATTTTTGCAAATAGATCGTTTCGGGACTGTCATGCTCATTGGCTCTGTTTTGTGCTCCGGCGTCATTTCAAACAGTTCAGCGACCTTCTGATTTGTACTTGGCATTACTGTTTCATTCACGACGGCATAATTGACAGACCTGCATTATATAAATATGACGAAATAATGCGGCAGCGTTGTTTTAACCCCGACTTTACCGTTTCTTCCTCTGATTAACTTATACGCAAGCGATGGAGAATAATCATCAATAAAGCTATTCAGCGAGGGTGTGGGATTGTTTCCGGCTTTTACTTCAACCGGAATTACCTCGCCGTTCTTTTCGATCAAGAACTCGATTTCGTGCTCACTATCAGGTCTGAAATAATACAAAGTATAACCGCGTTTTATGAGGCACTCAGAAATGATATTCTCATAAATACCTCCGCGAGCGTTACCC
>CADBOE010000097.1 GCA_902796205.1 uncultured Ruminococcus sp.
CATTTGCGGCTGAAATTCCAAATCAGGTTTCAGCCGCATTTCGTCAAAATCCTCATTTGCAGCTGAAATTCCAAATCAGGTTTCAGCCGCATCTCACCTAAATCCCCATTTGCGGCTGAAATTCCAAAACAACTTTCAGCCGCATTTCATCAAAATCCACATTTGCGGCCGAAAACCCAACGCAGCTTTCGGCCGACGCGCAACCGCGCAAAGCAATGCCGCCGTTCACACCTGAACTCCCGGCCTACGGACCTCATCTGTTCCGCTGTTATTATTCGACGTTCTTTAAAGCCTCGGTAAGCGGGATCTTTTTAATCTGGCGCATGGCGATAAACGAAACGATAAAATACGAAACGAGAAGTATCAATATCATCTTGATTATCCCGAACGGGCTTATATAAAGATCGAACCAGCCCGTCATGGAATACAATATCTGTCTGAAAAGAAACGCGAGTATCCCGATCGCAAGGAACGCGGAAATCACCGTCAGTATCACGGTTACGATCGACGTTATCCTGATATACAGGCTGCGGATCTCACGGCCGGTATAGCCGAGAACCTTCACCATCGAAATCGACACGGCGTTCTTCTCTATTATTATCTTCGTCAGGAGATATATCACGAGGATCCCCATGATGAGGCAGGCAATTGAAATATAATCAGCGAAAAATCCCATCGAATGCTCAAGCTGATTGCTCAATCTCATCGCGTCCTCCTCCGTTATGACGGAATAGATATATTGTTCGTCCACGTCAGCGATTTCATTGTCCGAGAAGAAGCCGGTGAACGAACCGTCCTCCTTCCCGAATATCTCGTTGAACGATTCAGCAGGCATAAATATCGCAAGCCCGCCCGGATAATGAAATTCTCCGGCTACCCTGAAAGTATATCTCCGCTCGCTGTATTTTTCCTTGAGAGTTATCTCGTTTCCGCTGCGGAGAAGGAATTTGTCGCGGTAGGCCGAGGAAACGTATACTTCGTTTCCGGCGAGGCCGCCGGGCAGGGAGACGAATTTGCTTCCCGGAAAGATTCCGTAAGCGGAAATACCCTCGTCAACGGTTACTCCGTCGACCGTCACCAGCGACGTCATCGAGTATTTTTCAGCCGAAGCTTCTTTTGTCGCGATCTCGTTGCCTTCACTGTCGGTATAGTTTTTCAGAACGTATTGGTAGTCCGCCAGCATATTGTCCGCGATATTGCCCCTGTAATGATCCAGCGTTTCAGGGAGTCCGACGGAAAAACCGAGAAGGATCATGATGAATATTATTCCGAGAAACAGAACGAGAAAATCGAATTTGTTCTGGAGAAGGATCCTCAGTCGGAATCTTGTGAGAAATTTATACGAAGGAAGCTTTCGCGCCTTCTGCCGCCGCGACGTGCCGAGGTCGCGTCTCAGGAATTTGAGCGGCGAAAGCCTGAGCAACCGGTAGATCACGGCGAAATTCACGACGACCATTATCACGAGCGGAATGATCGTTGTCAGCACGAACGCCTTAGGATTCCACAGCGTTTCATATCTCAGCAGGCTGTATGAATTGTAATACAACGACACCGCGAGGTCCTTTATCACGGTATAGCCCAAAATATTACCGGCTATCGCGGATATCAGCGTGATCATGACCGGGATAAGCATATAAAAACGCAGGATTTCGCCGCGAGTATATCCCGTCGCCCGCAGAGTGCCGATGACAGCAGCCTCTTCCTTGATTTTGTTGGCGGTCGTTATGGCGAAAATGAAAGTCAGCACTGCGATGAATACGTAAACAAGGATATTCATCATAGCCTTGTCCTTTCCGAGATCGTTTTCAGCGAATCTGATCGCCTGATTCGCGTATCCGGGCACGAAATCGGTCAATTCGTTCATGTCCGCGACGTATTCCGCCATAGAGGCGGGATCCGGCTGCGCGTCTTTATCGGCGGTGAATCCTCCGGTGGCGGCGAGGACGGCAAGATGCTCCGCAAGAACGTCAGCCGCGGCCTTTTCGGCAGCGTCGCCGGCGGGAGCGGTATCATAATGAAAAGCATATTGATATTTGATATTGCCGTCGAGGCCGTTCCAGCCTTCCTCCGTCATCAGGGCCACGTCGAAATTGATGGCGTCAAACATGACGTCGGCGTTGTTTTCGAAAAGACAGCTGTAGTCCGAAAGCGCAACGAGTCCGGTAACTTTAAGATCCTTTCCCGCCACGTTTATATTGTCGCCGACGGAAATTTTCCTGTTGTTCGCGTGCATCCTGTCGATCGCTATTTCATCAGCGGCCGCAGGAAGGTCGCCCTCCATCACGCACGCGAGATTGATCTCGTTTCTTATCTTAAAAACGCGTACTGTCGAGCGTTTTTCTTCTCCGTCGCCGTTCTTTCCCCTGTATATTTCGGTGACGTCCCGGAAAAACTGTTCCCGGATCGAGATCCCCTCGTTTTCGAATTTACCGAGGAGCTTTTCGCCGGCCTCCTCTTTCATCTCGAAATGGCCGTACTCAATATTATATTTCTCTCCGGATCCTCTGATAGAGGCCAGCATGCTGTCGTTGCCGACGAATACGCCGGACGAAATGGCGATCATGAACGTCATCAGAAGAAAGAGCACCAGATACTTTTTCCAGTCTGCGGAGAGCTCCCTGAAAAGCCTCCTGTTCAGCGGATTTTTCATATTCTCACCACTCCAGTTCAAGCGCGCTTTTCTTACTCGCGTTGACGATATTGTCCTTTACACGCCCGTCCCTCAGTTTTATGACGTGGTTCGCCATTTCACGGATGGCGGAATTATGCGTTACCATGATGACCGTGTTTCCGTATTTGGCGTTAACGTCCTCGATCAGCTTCAGAATCTCTTTCGACGTATTGTAGTCAAGCGCGCCCGTGGGCTCGTCGCAAAGAAGAATGTCGGGATTTTTGACGATGGCGCGGCCGATGGACGTTCTCTGCTGCTGACCGCCGGAAAGCTGGTTCGGGAGCTTGTGTCTGTGCTCCCAGAGGCCGAGTGTGTTCAGAAGCTCGTCTATGTCCAGCGGAGAATCGGACAGATAAGCGCCCACCTCTATATTTTCCTTGAGATTCAGATTCGGAATGAGATTGTAAAGCTGGAATACGTAGCCGAGGTGTTTACGCCTGTAGCGTGTCAGCGCTTTCTCGTCCATGTTTTCAAGCTTGTCGCCGTCGATCGAGACGAAGCCGCTGTCCGCGCTGTCTATTCCGCCTATTATGTTGAGAAGCGTGGATTTTCCGGAGCCGGACGGACCGAGCAGCACGCAGAATTCGCCCTTCGAGACGCTGAAATCCATTCCGCGCAAAACGTCCTGTCTGTTCTCTCCGGTGCCGAAAGATTTGCAAACGTTGCTGACCGTCAGAAATGTATTGTTCTCCATCAGCTGTTAATACTTCCTTTCTGTTATTTGTCAAAAAATGTCTATATTGATCCGGCATGAAGCAGCCGTTACGGATATTATAGTTAGCTGAGGCTAACTTGTCAACGACAATATTCAGATAATATTCCGATATCGGCTGCACGTCGCTGATGTTTCGTTATATTTCGCCATATTTTATTGTGTCTGTATTTTATCGCATTGACGTATTTACGGCCGTGATTTCTGCAGCGGACGGTCCGTGTTTCAATTTATTTCCGCTTCCGGCCGTCTCTTCCGGAGATTTTTTTCGCGCCCGGAGCGATCCCTGCCTTTTTCGCGGCATTTACGGCAAAGCGGCGAATCCTCGCGTAAAAAGCGCGAAAAGGATATACGGCGTTCCAGAAGCGGGCGTAGAACCTGTACGGCCTGCTGTCCGCCGTATAATGCTTTCCTTTTCGCTGAAAACCGGCAAGGACGCCGATAACGTTTTCGTAAGGGACGTTTTCGACGGAGAATGTATTGTCGCCGCGTATGCGCAGGCAGCCGTTCCTCTCTCCGATCACTCTGTGAAGAACGTACGCGTCGCCGCGCCTGTACAGAACAACGTCATATTTTTCCGGACGCGAAACGGCCTTTTTAACGACGACCAGATCTCTGTCCTGCCGCAGCATCGGCTCCATGCTTACGCCGCTGGTCCTGTAAACGAATTGTCCGTCTCTTTCGAGCACGTCCGCGATACTGCTCATTTTCCGCCGCCCACTTCTTGCCGTTCAATTCACGCCGCTCATTTCCCGAGCGCGTTTTCAGTCGGATTCTCCGGCGTGTCGTCCGGCCAGGTCCCGCGACACGTGAATTCCCTGAGCATGGCGTTTCTGAGCATCACGAGGTCGCTCTCGGGCTCACGTTCCTTTTCAGGCGCGTATATCAGTCCCATCGCGTACCTTGTGACAGCCGCGAGCATGATGTGGAACGTGACCGAAAACATTGTCTCCTCCGTGACCGTGCCGTTGATCGTTCCGTCCCTGATCCCGCGTTCGTACAGATCGTGAAATTTATCCTTCAGGACTCCGAACATGCTCAGATACGGAGATATAAGCCCGGTAGATAACTGCTCGCGCCAGAGATAGCTGTTAAGATCATAATTGAAGCGCAATATATCCGGATATTTACGGTAAATGGTTATAAACGCGTCGTGATAAAACCTCATATATTCCGCGCCGGTCATCCGCTCGAGCGCTCCGTCCGGTACGAAGCTTTCGGACAACTCGATATATTCTTCCCACTTCCATATATTCACTGCGACAACGAGGTCGACTTTCGTCGGAAAATAGCGGAACAACGTCGCACGCGCAACGTCGCTCTCCTTTGCCACCTCGGGCATCGTCACGGGCACGATGCCTCTGTCGCAAAAGAGCCTGTATGCGACCTCCATGATGCGCTGCCGCTTTTCGATCTTCCAGACCTTTCCCGCCGCGTAATCCTTCAATCTATATACTTCCCTTCAGGTCCTCCGGAATTCTTCGTTCAGGGCCCGGAGCGATTCTTCCGGGCCTCCGGCACGGTTCCGGGACCGTTATCCGTTATCCGTTATTCGTCAATATTGCCCTGTTAAGATCGCTGTCTTCACCCTGCGGCGCGCCGGCAACGACAGGATGGAGCAGATAATCGAAAAGCTCCTCGCCGATGTATCTGCGCGCCTTTTCGACGTATTCAGGTTCCCTGTCCGTATCCATCGCCATAAACGCGTAATAATCCGGCTTCGGCTCGCCGTTGTGACGGATGAGGCCGAGGTTCAGCCCGAATTCTCCGGGGTTGTCAACGCTGCTGTGATGCACGAACATATCCACCGTTTTCATGTTTCTCGCTTTCATATACGCGAGAACGATCCCAGCCTCGCCGTCCCTTTCCGTATGACCCGCGAGAGGCCCGTCCTGCGAATTCAGCCCCTGCTCGCTGAATATGAGGCGCCTCTGTTTTCCGTTATACAGGAACTGCTTCTGGGCGAGGAACGCTTCGAGAACTTCCATGTTTCTGAAAGTGACGTGAGGCGTGTTGAAGTCAAACTCCGCCATGCGGTCGTGCCAGAAATCGGGCCAGAACAGATTTTCGGGGTACGGATGGTACGCCACGTGCCACTCGAAATCACCTTCTCTTCCCGTCACGGCGGCGAGCTCCTCCAGGCAGCTTTTCGCCGTATAGAAGCGCATGCGGTTCGCGTTGAACGTGTTCCAGTTGTTCGTCAGCGAGATATACACGCGGAAATTTCTGAAATATTTGCGGCCGATCTGCCGCGTGAGACGCATTGCCACCGAATATTCAGACATATACCCGGAGAGCGGCATATCTCCGGCGTTGCCCCATATGCCGGCCATATCCACTTCGTTGCCGATGACAGCCCCGACGGCTCTTCCGTATTTTCCGTCCGCGCGGCTGTATCTTTCGATCAGAAACTCCGTGAAAGCCGCGTAAAATCTCAATCCGTCCTCCGTCTGAAGGTTGAACGCGCTTATAAGCGCGTCGGGATTGGCCTCGTCATAGCCGGGGTGCATGCAGACGTCGATGAGTCCGCGCTCGCCGCGGGATCCGAAGCCTTTCGTTGAATTAAGGAGTATGAAGGTATTGTGCCCGTACGCCTGTATGTATCTGTCGAGCTGCTCCACCGCGGGTTTAAGGAAGTAATACGTTTCCCCTTCCCTCGTAAATTCGATCGTATCGTCGCTCTTTACAAGCGTCATGATCCCCGGCAGACTGACGTTCGGGCGTCCCTGCTCCACGTTGAACATTTTTTTCTGGAGGTCCGGGGCGGCGTCCATGGATTTGATGTGTTTATGCGCCGGATAAGGCGATTCGTCCCGGGCGCAGCCGGGGCTGATCTCCGAGACGTAATGCTGTCCATCCGCACGCGAAAAACCGGTATAGACCGTATATCGCGAAAACAACCTGTCGTGAAGGCCTCCCTGCGTAAAACGCGGTAGCACGATAACCCCGCCTTCGGCCCTGGTTTCTGTAAGCGAATAAGTCTTTCCGCTCTTCGTGGCGGGCGACGACTCACGCACGGTGACCGCGCCGTCTTCGTCGGTGTGGATCCTGACCGTTTCCCGGTCGGCAATTATTTTAAGTATCTGCATGATCTCTCCTCTTTCTGCCTGCTGTCCGACGTACCGGGGAACGGATCAGCGACTGAATATTCCCCCGCGAGTCCGGCGTTAATATATCATAATGACGAAGCGATGGCAATGAGCAGAAATTGTCGGCATCCCGTATAAAATTGGCGGCCCGCCGATATCAGGCGGGCCGGATACAGGTTCGTCAGTTACCGGAAAAAATCATAAAAGCGGCAGAAAGTCCGCCATAAACGGAGTTTCGTTATATTCCATGACGTTTTTAGAGATGGGATACTCGTCTGCGTAAAGCAGAAAGCCCTTTCCGTATTCATCCTGTCTTTCAGACGTTTTCTCCTCGAGACGGGAAGCCACCTCTGTTTCCCCGATGAAATACAGATACCGGATCTCCGTCCACATCGCCATGCCTTCATAGAGAAGAAGCAGATTATCCGCTCCGTATTTTTTCTTTAGCTCCTTCCGATCCCAGTTCACGTATTGCCAGATATGCGTAAGCTCGTGAGCGATCGTGGAAATTACGGTTATCCGCGGCGCGCCGTTTTCGAGAAGAATGATGAAATCTTTTCTGTCTTTGATGGCGACGCCGAGGATCAATCCGCCGCCGGTATCGATGCCTCCGACGCGTTTCCTGAGTTTTTTCTTAAGCTTTCTGGAATCCGTCATTTCGATCCTGACGCTATCCTTCAGCTCGATCCCGAAAAAGTTTTCAAGATTATTCCGCGTTCTGTCATAAACGGTCTCAAGTTCCTGTGCGCTCTCCACCAGAGATCTGCTGCACTTCATACAGCGCATCCTGCCGTCTCTAAGTTTGTAAAACGACGCTTTTGAGATGCTTCTGCCGCAATACGAACAAATGCCGTCCGTGGCGATCAATCCGGAATCACCCGCCGTTCCCGCAAGATCAAAACCGTTTCTCGCTTGTCAGAAAAAGCGCAACAAATAATAAGTATAGAAAATATCCCGCAAATCGTTTTTTGCTACACACGGCTGCCAGTCCCTCTCGTTATTGGAAATTAAAACAAATTATTAATCCTATTAACGGTACTTTTGATTGTTTATCTTTGGAAAGGCGCCGGAAAGTCAACATTGGCAAATGCGGCGTAACGTGTTTGCAATTATAATACAATTATTAAAAAAGCACAATACTTTTCAAAGAAAAATCAAGAAAAATTTCGAAAATTTTTTCCGTGCTTATAAGCAGGATAAGCGGGATAAAAAGAAGGTGAAATACTTAAAACAATTACCGAATTAACTTAATCGTTACAAACGAAA
>CADBOE010000098.1 GCA_902796205.1 uncultured Ruminococcus sp.
AGAAATCGCGTAGTTGGTCGAGCGCGCACGACTGGAAATCGTGTAACCGTCATAAGCGGTTCGAGGGTTCGAATCCCTCTTTCTCCGCTCAATCAAGCGCCCGCAAGGGTGCTTTTTTTCGGCTTTTTCGGGGAATTCGAACCCGGAAAAACTGACCGTCCGGCCCGCTAAGATTATCCGCTCACTTCAGAAAAAATTTAATTTTAGTCACGTACACCGGCCCGTTCGCGTTAAAATACATTGAAAGGAAAAGATCTGTCGCCTCGTTGGCCGATTCCGGCACGTCAAGGCGAACCGTCCCTTCGTTCGCCGAACACTCCGCTTCGGAGATCAGCCCTCTCCTGTCGGGACCGGACGTTCCGGCGCCCGAAGTATCCGCAACGGTTTTCAGCGCAAAAAACGATTTTTCATCCGACTCCGAACCGCCATCCGACTGCCAACCGGGAAGCGGCGTATAATATGAAATTTCAAAATGCGAAATCAGCGATAAATTAAATATGCCGAGCTCGAGAACGTTTCCGGAATCTTCTCTGAATACGACCATGTCAGATCCGGTCGGCGAATCGACAGCATTTTTTCCTGTCCATTGTGACCAACTGAGAGAGTTATAGGAAGAATTGAGTCCGAACTCCCAATCCGACGTGATCCATCCGAACGTATCAGAATGCATCTTCCTTCTCCCGCAGTAACAGACGATTTTTCTATCCAGCTCGTATTCTGTCCCGTCCGCAAATTTCGCAAAAAAACGTACGAGACGGATACACGGACTAGCAATAATGAGATCCAATTCTACTCCACGCAAAGGATTGAGTTCCATTCCGAAGCCGGACCTCGCGGCAAATTCCTTCGTCCCGGCGTTACCTTCTTCAATAAAGTCGTCGCGCGGATAAAAGGCGCCTCTGAGATCATATTCGGCGGCGTCCCCGTCTATCCGGGCAAATATTTTTTCAAGAGGCGAATCGCTTTTGTACGCATATCCCTCGACCCCAAATGAATCCTCGATATACAGATACAGTATGTCAAAAGGAACCGGATAATTGGCGATTCGACTTGCTCTTTCGCCTGAGTAAGAGGAATCGAAGATGGAAAAATATTCGATTTTTCCAAGAATCAGGGCTTCGCCCGAATCCGCGGTCGGAGCAGGCCCGGGCGTTCCTGCCGGAGACGGCGTCGCTGTCCGGGCAGAGTCTGTCGCCGGGCCGAGCGGCGAGGTCAGAGCGGGCGCCGCTGTCCGGGAGGACGTTGCCGTCGATCCGGGTGTTGTGCCCGGTTCTGTCGCGGCGGTCGGTACAGAAGAAGTTGCCGTCGATCCGGGCGTCGCGGTCGGCTCAGGCGTCGCGGTCGGCTCAGGTATCGCGGTCGGTACTGAAGAAGTTGCCGTCGATCCGGGCGTCGCGGTCGGCTCAGGCGTCGCGGTCGGTACTGAAGAAGCTGCCGTCACTCCGGGCGTTGCGGTCGGCTCAGGTATCGCGGTCGGCTCAGGCGTTGACGTCGGGACAACGGAAGCGGTCGGCTCGGGCGTATCAGGCAGTTCGTCCGAAACGCTGGGCACCGGGACCGTCGGCGAAGAGGAAGGCAGTTGATCACGGCGCAGCTTCCCGCCGATCAGCAGGCCGGAAATCACGAATACGATCACGGCAGCAGCGGCGGCAACGCTTCTCCAGACGATCTTCATTCTCGCCGCACCGCCCGACTCCGATGCCGTCCTGACGACTGCCGGAACAGCCTTCCGCGAGGTCTCATCAGACGCCTCCGGCGCGGCCGATGCAAATTCGGTATATTTGTCTATGTGCTTACGGGAGATCCCCGAAGTCAATTTACGAATAAGATCGTCTTTCATACGGAAACTCCCTCCTCGTCAAGAAATGATTTCAGCTTCTTCTTCAGCCGCCTGATAACGGTCTTTACGCTGCCTGCCGGCATGCCGAATCTGGACGCGATCAGGTCGATCGGCTCGTTGAAGTAGAACCGCGCGACAAATATCATATTTTCCTTTTCGGGAAGCGTGTCAAGGAATCTGTCGATAATATTCGAGATGGCGATGGTGGTGACGAAATCCTCGCCGCCGGAAGCGTCTGCGACCGAATCGAGCGGCACCGCGCCGGTCACGGCTTCGTTTCGCCTGTTGTGCAATTTGCGGTAAATGTCGATCGCGCTGTGGCGGACAACGGTGGCCAGGTACGCGCGCAGATGCTCCGGTTTCGCCGGAGGAATGCTGTTCCAGACGCTCAGCATGGCGTCGTTCACGGCCTCCCTCGCGTCTTCGTTGTTGTTCAGAATATTGGCGGCAACGGCAATACAATACGGGTAATACTTTTTTTCAAGCTCCCGCAGCCCCTCCTCGTCCCTGTTCCCGAGCAGCTCTATTATCGCATCGTCGTTCAAAATAATATCAGTCTCCTGTTGTCCGGTCGAAAATGCGGAACGTCGCGATCAGCGGAGTGTGATCCGATATAAGCCTGCCGTCCTTTTTATATAGCGGAGAATCATACGTGAGCGCTTCGGCGTGATCCGCGCTGAAGAAAATATAATCGACCGGTTCGCGCGCCGGGTCGTACGCCTTGTCGTTGCTGTCGAGATATTTCACGACGCAGGCGATCCTGTCGGCGGGCACGGTTTCCTTCGCCTCGATGCGGGCGTCGGACAATTTCAGCGTGTATTCGGTGCCGTCGGCGTCAACGTACGGAGTCTGGCCGGTAACCATTTTGTAAAGCAGCGTGAACTCGCCGGAGTTGTTCGTCCTGCGCGCGTTCAGGTCGCCCGTGAGGAAGAGCGGCCTGTCCGTCAGCTGCTTGGCGAAGCGCATGATATAGCCGAACTGCTGTCTGCGGACAGCGCCGCCCTTGCCGGAATCGTTGTTCCCGTTGTGGTCAAGATGCGTGTTGAGCACGGAAAATTCGGTTCCGGTGGTCTTGTCGCGCAGCGTTACCCACGTGCAGATGCGCGGAAGATTGGAATTTTCGACTGTCGAGCCCGGTTCGTCCGGCGTCGCGGACAACCAGAACGTGCCGCCTTCTACCAGCGTGAATTTGTCTGAGCGGTAAAAGATATAATTTGCCTCCCCGCCGCTGTCGCGCGGCTCTCCGACGTCGGTATATGAGGCGTTGAAAACGTCGCGGCAAAGGCATTCGTACCACGCGGCGGTCGCTTCCTGGAGTCCGACCACGTCTGGCTGCGTTTCGTCGAGCAGCGCGCGGAAAACGGCTCCTCTCACGTCCGGCGGCTCGGTTCCCTCGCCTTCGGCCTGAATATTGAATTCCATTATTTTAAGCGTGTAGTTTCCGGCGGTGCGCTCGTCGAGCGGGTACGTCGGCTCGGGGGTGGCCGTCGGGGCTTCGGTCGGCTTTTCGGTCGGCTCCGGAGTGGGTTTCGCGGTCGGCTCTCCTGTCGGCTGTGCAGTGGCTGCTTCGGTCGGCTGCGCGGCGGCTTTTTCAGTAGGCCGAGCGGTAGACGCGGGGACGCCCGCCCCGGCGCATGAGGCCAACGCCGCCGATAAAAACATCGCGATCGTCAACGCCGCCGCTTTTGCGATCCTGCCTGTGAGTCGGGTCTTTCTGCTTCCGTCGGTCATTGTGTCTGCTGCCTTTCTTCGGGTTTTTCCGATCTTTTTTCAGTGCTTTGTTTCAGTATTTGTTTTCCGCATTTGATTTCAGTGCGCAGGTTCAGCTTGTAAGTTCAGCAATCCTTTTCGGCGTTCGTCCGGAACGGTGTGCGAAACATGTGCGTAATTATATATTACTTTTGCCGCACAATCAAGAATCGCCCCGTAATCACCCGCCGGCCCCGCAGGCAGCATGGAGCGTCTGGAGTGTCGGCAACGGGGAACACGGCAACCGGGGACAGACCCGGGTTTCGGGCGAACTTACGGAAAACGTCGAAGCCAGGCAGACAAACGCTTTTCCGGCTATATTTTCCGTTATTTCCCGGAATTCTACAACTGGTAGAGAAGGGTGCAACGGGGGACAGCCCCCGGTTTCGACCCTGTCCCCGCATAAGGTGCAACGGGGGACAGACCACCGTTTCAGTCCTGTCCCCACCGAGGGTGCAACGGGGGACAGACCCGCGTTTCAGACCCGCGTTTCCGCCGCATTACGCCCAAAAAACACATTTACGGCTGAATTCTCGGACAGGAAGAACGGCATGCCTTTTCGCGAGCCTTTTCGCAAGCCGCGTTTTTGACAAGCGGAGCCTTTATGGCATATAATAAGATGTTGCGGAGTGTCCGTCTCCGCGCAGACACAGGACGAAAAAGGAAGCAGACTTCAAAATGAGCGACAGAAAAAGAGAAGATTTGAGAAATATAGCGATAATCGCGCACGTTGACCACGGCAAAACGACCCTCGTTGACGGCCTTCTGCGCCAGAGCGGGACGTTCAGGTCAAACGAGCAGGTCCAGGAGCGCGTTATGGACTCCAACGATCTCGAACGCGAGCGCGGCATAACGATATTGTCCAAAAACACCTCTCTGAGATACGGAAAATACACCATTAACGTCGTTGACACCCCCGGACACGCCGATTTCGGCGGCGAGGTCGAGCGCGTGCTCGGCATGGTGGACGGAGTGCTGCTGCTTGTCGACGCCTTCGAGGGAGCGATGCCGCAGACGCGTTTCGTGCTGTCCAAGGCGCTGGCAATGAAGCTCAAGCCCATTGTCGTCATAAACAAGATCGACCGCGACGGCGCGAGACCGCTCGAGGTGCTCGACGAAGTGCTGATGCTGTTCATGGATCTCGGGGCGGACGACAGTCAGCTCGATTTCCCGGTCATTTACGCCTCGTCGCGCGACGGATACGCGTCCACGGAGCCCGACGGCGGCGACAAAAAAGATCTGAAGCCGCTGTTTGACGCGATAATCAACTACATCCCCGCGCCCGACGCGGACGTCGACGCCCCGCTGCGGATGCTCATCTCGAATATCGGCATGGACGAATACGTCGGCAGAACGGCCGTTGCCCGCATCGAGCAGGGACGAATCTCGTCCGGTCAGACGGTCACCGTCTGCAACGAGGGCGGATTCCGCAAAAACGCGAAGATCACCTATCTCTACAAATTCGACGGTCTGAAAAAGGTCGAAGTTGACGGCGCGTGCGCTGGGGACATCATCCTCCTTGCCGGCCTCACCGAATTCAACATCGGCGACACCGTCTGCGACCCGGAAAACATTGATCCCATACATTTCGTGAACATAGACGAGCCCACCCTGTCGATGAACTTCCTCGTCAACAACAGCCCGTTCGCCGGTCAGGAAGGTACGTTCGTCACTTCGCGCCACATCCGCGAGCGGCTTTACAAGGAGATCGAAACGAACGTGAGCATGCGCGTGGAGGACACGGATTCCCCCGACACGCTGAAGGTCTCCGGGCGCGGCGAGCTTCATCTTTCCGTGCTCATCGAGACGATGCGCCGCCAGGGGTACGAATTCCAGGTCTCGCGCCCCAAGGTCATATATAAAGAGATCAACGGCCAGCTCTGCGAGCCCGTCGAGTACCTTACTGTCGACGTCCCCGAAGAATACGTGGGAACGGTCATCGAAAAGCTCGGCACCCGCAAGGGCGAGATGGTCAATATGCGGCCGACGTCGGACAATTTCACACGCATGGAGTTCCGCATCCCCGCCCGCGGCCTGATCGGCTACCGCGGCGAGTTCCTCACCGACACGAGGGGCAACGGCATCATGAACAGCATTTTCGACGGCTATGAGCCCTACAAAGGCGACATCAGCTCGCGTACGCACGGGTCAATGGTCGCGTGGGAGCAGGGCGAGGCCGTTCCGTACGGGTTGTTCAACGCCCAGGAGCGCGGCGCTCTTTTCATCGGCCCCGGCGAAAAAGTGTACGAGGGAATGATCGTCGGCGAAAGCGCCAGAGGCGACGATCTCGTTATCAACGTCTGCAAGAAAAAGCATCTCACGAATATCCGCGCGTCGGGCTCCGACGAGGCTCTGAAGCTGACGCCGCCCGTCATACTGAGCCTCGAGCAGGCACTCGATTTCATTTCCGACGACGAGCTCGTCGAAGTGACGCCGAAGAACATACGGCTCCGGAAAAAGATCCTGAACACGGAGCTCAGGGCGAAAGAAAGATCCCGGAAAGAATGATCCGGAAGCACGAAGAGGTGTGGTGAAGCTTGGCCTACCGCGACGATAAACAAAGCGGCATAAGACGCCCCGGAGGCGTGCGGCGACCCGGCATGGGCCGTCAGGGAAACCCTTATGCCGATCAGACGCATCTGGTAGACAGAAACAGCGGCTCCGCCTCCCTTTTCGGGCATGAGCCGGACGTCGATACCGCGGAGCCCGATCCCTCTCCCTCCGGTCAGGCCGGCACGGCTGCGCCGGCGCCCGAAAAGAGGAAAAGAGAAAAACCAGAGAGCGTCATTACGCGCCGCAAGGTAACGCAGGAAGAATACCGTTTCCACAAGAAAATGAAGAAGAGGCGCCGCAAAACAGCGCTGTTCATCGCGATAATCGTATTTGTCGTATTCCTGTCGGTAGCGGCGGGATTTACGGCGTACACATTCATCGTTGACCACCACAACAACGAGGTGTCCGAGGATTCGATCATTCTTGACCACGCGACGCTTCAGAAATTCCGTGTTGAAAAGGGAGAGCCGACCAAATCCCTGAGCCAGCGCCTGTACGACGCGGGATTGATCGAAAATACGAATATTTACAGATTCCTGTCGAAGTTTTACGGCTACGACGGAAAATACAACGCCGGAACGTACACGCTTTCGAAGGGACTCGAATACGAGGAGATAATGTTCATCCTTTCCGGCTCGCCGGAGACGGTGAAGGTCACGTTCCCCGAAGGGTACACGACGGAACAGATAGCCGCGAGGCTGGAGAAGAACAACGTCTGCACGGCTGAGCAGTTCCTCGAGGCGGTGGATACGGTGGACGTTTCGTCGTACGATTTTCTGAACGGCATCGATTTCAGCAAGCGCGATTACCGTCTGGACGGGTATCTTTTCCCCGACACGTACGAATTCGACGTGCTCGCGAAGCCCGAGGACGTTATTTACAAAATGCTGAACCGCTTCAACAATATTTTCAAGCCGGCTTATTACGACCAGCTCGAGGAGCTGGGGCTGACCGTCGATCAGGCGGTGATACTGGCTTCGATAGTTGAAAAGGAGGCGAAGCTCGATTCGGACCGTTCGCCTATTGCCGGCGTGTTCGTGAACCGTTTCCTGCACGGCGGAGACGAGCTGTCGCTGTTTCAGTCCGACGCGACGGTCAGGTATGCGTATCAGCGGGCTTACGGCAGAGAGCTCGACCACGCTCTGAGCGAAGAGCTGGACATTGACGACCCGTACAATACTTACGTTTACCCCGGCTTCACTCCCGGTCCGATCTGTTCGCCCGGCGAGGCGTCGCTGATAGGCGCCGTTTATCCTTCGAATCACGATTTCTACTATTTCGTGGCGAAGCGCGACGGCAGCGGCGGCAACGTGTATTCGCGCACGTACGAGGAGCACGTTCAGGCGATAAAGGATCAGGAAAATTACACTCCGCCGGAGGATTTCTTCGGCGAGGAGGATTGACGTACAGATGTCTTTCCGTGAGCTTCCGGCCGATATAGCCGGTACGGCGGACAGAGAGCCGCTGCTTCGCGAATTGAGGGAATTTGCCGCCGTGAACAGGATCCCCGTGCTGAGGCCGGACGCGGCGGCGCTGATCAGAACGCTGACGGCGCTGAAGAGGCCGGCGCGCATACTGGAGGCCGGAACTGCGATCGGCTACTCGGCGCTGCTGATGAGCTGCGCCTCCCCCGCGAGCAGGATCGAGACGGTGGAGATCGATCCGGATGCGGCGGTCGCAGCGAGGAAAAATATTGAACGCGCGGGCCGGTCCGACCGGATAAGGGTGATCCTCGGAGACGCGGCTGAGGTGTTCGGCGCGCTCAGCGGACCGTACGATATGATTTTTCTTGACAGCGCGAAGGGGCAATACGTCAGAATGTCGGACGATATTCTGCGTCTTCTGCCGCCGGGCGGATTGCTCGCCGCCGATAATTGCATTTTCTACGGCAAAATTTTCGACGCTCCGGAAGATGCTCCGCACAAGCACAGGACGATCGTCGCGAATCTGAGGGCTTTTCTTTCGTTTGCGCTCGAGAGCGGCGAATTTGACGGCACTCTGCTCGGGACCGGCGACGGCGTGCTCGCGGCGGTCAGGCGTGAGCGGCCTGGCGCAGGCGGCGTGAAGTGCGAGACGTGACTGAACGGCCGGACGCAGGCGGCGTGAAGTAGCGGGACAATCCCGGAAAGGGTCGTAATGATGGATATTAACAAAAACAATCCGCTGACGCTCCGCCCCGCGCGGAAGCCCGAGCTGCTCGCTCCCGGCGGCAGTTACGTCAAAGCCGTCACGGCGCTTCGCTTCGGCGCGGATGCCGTCTATGCCGGAGGCACGCGCTTCGGACTGAGGGCGGCGGCGGGCAATCTTTCTGACGATGAAATTTCTTCACTGCTGGCTTTCGCGCATTCTCTCGGAAAGAAGGTTTATATAACGCTGAATATTCTTCCGAGAACGGACGAGTTCGCGGGGATAACGGAATATGCGTCGAAGCTCGCGAAAATGGGCGTCGACGGAGTCATTGCCGCCGACATCGGGCTCGTTGCCGAACTTCGAGCGGTTGTTCCCGGACTGCCGGTGCATATCAGCACGCAGGCGAATACGCTTAATCTTGCCACCTGCCGCTTCTGGGCCTCCACCGGCGCATCGAGGGTGAATCTCGCGCGCGAGCTGACAATAGATCAGATCCGTGAGATCGCTTCCGGCCTCGCTTCGGACGGCGGCAACAAACCCGAGCTGGAAGTTTTCGTGCACGGCGCGATGTGTATGGCTTATTCAGGCAGGTGTATGCTGAGCGACTATATGACCGGCCGCAGTTCCAACAGGGGCGAATGTGCACAGCCCTGCCGCTGGAATTATTCGGTCTCTGCCGGTATTACCGAGGAGAAGCGTCCCGGGCGCGTGTTTGAGGTGGAGGAGACCGAGCGCGGCACTTTTTTGTTCAATTCGACCGATCTTTGTCTGCTGCCGTACCTGAAGGAGTTGATCGGCGCCGGTGTTTCGGCGCTCAAGATCGAGGGACGGATGAAAAGTGATTTTTACGTTGCCGTGACGGTGCGCGCCTACAGGGAGGCGATCGACCTGGTGTGGGACGATATCGTTTCCGGCGGCAACGGCGTTCTTGAGCCGGACGTTCTTGCTCGTCTTTTGCGCGAGGTGTCGAGCGTCAGCCACCGAGAGTACGGCGACGGCTTTCTTCACGGCGGCAACGGATCGCAGATATACGGAACTTCTTCGTACGTGCGCGATTCGGTCTTCGCCGGTATCGTCGAATCGTGCGTTCCTCTCGACGGAGGCGCGGCGTATTCGCTGACCGTTTCCCAGAGGGGCAATTTCGGTACCGGCGAGCTTCTCGAATTCGTCCAGCCCTCCGGTCCCGTTCTTTCTCATCTGCTGTCATCAATGTACGACGCTTCCGGTGTTCCGATCGGGCGGGCTCCGCATCCCTGCATGACGGTCCGTTTTGATGTTCCTTTTCCTGTGGAAAACGGATCGATCGTCCGCGTGCCGCGCACCGATTCCTGATACGCACATACTTATTTTTTGTATTCAGCCGGTTTTCCCGACTTTTTTCTTTTTGCCTTTATGCGAATAATTCTGATGGATCCCGGGCCAAACTGGGGTCTGTCCCCCGTTGCACTCTTCTGAGGGACAGGGCGGAAACCGGGGTCTGTCCCCCGTTGCACCTTCTGAGGGACAGGGCGGAAACGCGGGTCTGTCCCCCGTTGCACTCTTCTGAGGGACAGAGCGGAAACGCGGGTCTGTCCCCAGTTGCACCTTCTGAGGGACAGAGCGGAAATGCGGGTCTGTCCCCCGTTGCACTCTTCTGAGGGACAGAGCGGAAACCGGGGTCTGTCCCCCGTTGCACTCTTCTGAGGGACAGAGCGGAAACGCGTGTCTGTCCCCAGTTGCGCCCTTCTCTACCCGTCGTAGAATTCCGGGAAATAACGGAAAATATAGGCGGAAAAGCGTTTGCCCGTCTGCTTTCGACATTTTCCGCAACCTCTGACGCAGGAGCCCGAAACCCGGGTCTGTCCCCAGTTGCATATCCCCGGTTGTACGCCCGAAAAAAGCATACGGTTGTTGCCAACGAAGCTTTTTTAGTATATAATCAACTCAGGATGTCCGGGGCAGCGGATGATCGACGCACGCCTGCGGCTCACAAAAGGAGGTTGTGTTATGAAAAAATTTGTTTGCTCTGTTTGCGGATATGTTTACGAAGGAAACGAAGCTCCGGAGAGTTGCCCTCAATGCCACGCTCCCGCTTCCAAGTTCAACGAGGTTGCCGAGGTCGAAAAAGTATGGGCCTGCGAGCATGAGATAGGTATTGCCCAGGGGCTCGACGAAAGAGTGGTTGAGGATCTCAGGAGCAATTTCAATGCGGAATGCAGCGAGGTCGGAATGTACCTGGCAATGGCAAGAGTCGCCCACCGCGAAGGTTATCCCGAAATCGGGCTTTACTGGGAAAAGGCTGCTTACGAGGAAGCTGAACATGCCGCAAAATTTGCCGAATTGCTCGGCGAAGTCCTCACGGACAGCACCGAAAAGAATCTCAGGATGCGCGCCGACGCCGAGTGCGGAGCGACCGAGGGAAAGTACGCCCTCGCAAAGCTTGCGAAGCAGCTCGGATACGACGCCATTCACGACACCGTTCACGAGATGGCCAAGGACGAGGCAAGACACGGCAAGGCATTCGAAGGCCTGCTGAAGAGATATTTCGGTTGACCGGCGAGCGGCAATAATTTGACTCTCTTTCTGAAGGAGCGGCCTCCGGGCAGCTTCTTCTTTTTATTGATCACGGCTGATCGATTCCCGGCGGCTGCATGCCGCGTGGCCGCCCGCCGTCCCTTGCGGCCGCGATTATATTATGCTATACTTCAGCCAGAAGCGGACAGCGTCCGCCAACACAAAAAGGAGGAAGATAAAATGGATAAATACGTCTGCCCCTGCGGCTACGAATACGACCCCGAAAAAGGCGATCCCGACAGCGGCATTGCTCCCGGAACCCCGTGGGAAGAAGTCCCCGAGGACTGGGTGTGCCCCGTCTGCGGCCTCTCAAAGGACGCCTTTGAAAAAGCCTGACGGGCTTCACTAAAGCTCTAAAGCCCAAAAGCCCAAAAGCCCTAAAGCCCCGCCGAACGGCCGAAACAAAAACGCCCGCGGCACTCACCGCAGCTTTCTCCGGAGAAAATCAACGTTGCCGGCGCTCACAAGCTCCGCGTACCTTCCTCCGGCCGAAATAAGCTCCGCGTGGGTGCCTTTTTCCACTATATTCCCTTTATCCACGACCAGAATAAGATCGGCGTTCCGGATCGTCGACAACCTGTGAGCAATTATAAACGACGTCCTGCCCTTCATCAGCCGCTCGAACCCGCGACGCACGTACTGCTCCGTCACGATGTCAACGGAGCTCGTTGCCTCGTCGAGGATCAGCACGGGCGCCGGCGACAGCATTGCCCTCGCGATGGTAAGGAGCTGCCGCTGTCCTCCGGACAGATTCGCCCCGCCCTCTGTCAGCAGTGTGTTATAACCCTTCGGCAGACGTTTTATAAAATTGTGGGCAAAAGCCTGTCTTGCCGCGTTCTCGATCTCGGCGTCATCCGCGCCCGGGCGGCCGTAAGCGATATTCTCCCTCACGGTTCCCGTAAACAGCCACGTATCCTGCAGCACCATCGAATAAGCCGCGCGAAGGCTGTCCCTCGTCACGCCCGAAACGTCGGTCCCGTCGATCCGGATCACGCCCGAATCGGGATCGTAAAACCGCATCAGAAGATTTACGAGCGTCGTCTTTCCGCCTCCGGTCGGGCCCACGATCGCGACGGTGCTCCCGGGAGCCACAGACAGTCCGAGGCCGCGGATCAGCGGCTTTTCCGGCACGTATGAAAAGCTGACGTTTTCCATTTCTATCGCCCCGCGGACGTCCCCGAGTGCCGGCAGGCCGCCGTCGTCGGTTTCCGGTACCTCGGCCTGAATATCCATTATGCGCCTCGCGGAAGCGGCCGCGTTCTGGAGCTGCGTCGTGACTCCGGCTATCTCGTTAATCGGCTTCGCAAATTGCGTCGCATAGGTGAGAAGGGTGGCAATAACACCCGTTGACATCGCCCATCCCCCCGCGGTGATGCCGTGAACGGCGAACGCCGCCCCCATCAGGCCGACGCAGATATATGAAAAGTTGTTGACCAGTCTGGTGGACGGATTGACCAGCGCGCCGCCGAACTGAGCGCTGCGCCCGACCTTGTAGAGCCTGGCGTTGATCTCGCCGAATGCGGCGCACGCCTGCTCTTCCATCGAATAATCGCGTACCGTCGAAAGCCCCGAAATTATCTCCTCCGTGTGCGCGGCGAGCTCCCCCGCGATCTTCTGCTGTCCGGCGAAAAGCTTCGCGGTCCGCATGATCACGAATCTCGCTATCACGAGAGAAAGCGGCGTAATGCACAGCACCGCGGCGGCAACGGCCGGGCTTATCATAAACATCGCGGCAAGCGTGCCGATCACCGCGACGATCCCGGAAAACAGCTGCACGAAGCTCTGGCTCAGCCCGTCGTACATATTTTCGCAATCGGACGTGAGCCTGGCGATAACGTCCCCGTGCCTGCGCGTATCGAAAAAGCGAAGAGGAAGCTTCATCATGTGCGAAAACGTATCGGTTCGTATGTCCGTTACCGTTCCGGCGGCCGTTTTCCCCGCGATTACCGGAGAAAGCCACGACAGGACGGCTCCCGCGACGTAGAAAACGGCGAGCAATACAAGATTCTTCACAAGCTCGTCCTTCTGCACTCCGCCCGGGCCGGTGAGCGCGTCGACGGCTCTTCCGAGGAACAGAGGGCCGGCAAGCTGGAGCCCCCCGGACAACGCCGCAAAAACGGCGGCCAGCGCGAGTCCCGCCCTATATTTTTTCAGATATCCGAGGAACCACCGCGTCAATTTTCCGCTCCCTCCTCTCCGGAAAGCCTGCATATTTCGGCATAGACTTCAGATTTTTCGAGAAGCTCCGCGTGCGTTCCGATGCCTGCGGGGCGGCCGTCGTCAAGTACGATTATCCTGTCGGCTCCGCGGACGCAGCCGATCCGCTGAGATACTATCATAAGCGAAACGGAACCGAGCCCGCGGATCGCTTCAAGCATTTTCGACGCCGTGGCGTTGTCGAGGGCGCTGAAGCTGTCGTCGAGGATAACGAGTCCGGGGGCGCCGGCGAGTGCTCTGGCGACGCTCAGCCGCTGCCTCTGGCCGCCGGAGAAATTGACTCCTCCCCTTTCAACCGGGGCGTCCAGCCCGCCTTTTTCGGCGACGAACGCGTCAGCCTGGGCGATCTTCAGCGCTTCCCATATCTGATCGTCCGTAACGGAGCTGTCGCCGGCGCGGACGTTGTCGCCGACCGTTCCGGTGAACAATATGCTCTGCTGCGCGGCGACCCGCACCTTTCCGTGAACGGTGACACGGCCCGAGGAGCAGGGATAACGTCCGGCGATCAGGCTGACGAGGCTGCTTTTGCCGCTTCCGGTGACGCCGACCAGGCCGAGCGTTTCTCCTTTTTTCATAACGAACGATACGTTTTCGACCGCAGGGGGTATCGCCGGGTCGTCGCCGTAACGGAGCGAGGCCGAGCTGACCTCTAAAATGACGTTGCCGGAGCAGGAATTATCCGCGATGGCGGTATCGGTATCGGTATCGGTATTGGTATTGGTATTGGTATTGGTATTGGTATCGGTATTGGTATCGGTATCCGCGCCGGAGTCTGCGGCGTCGGCAGCGTCAGCGTGCCCGTCGCCGGCGTTGACTGCCTGTCCGGAAGCACGTCCCCCGGACTCCGCGGGAATCGCGAAAACCTCGGCGATCCTCGCGTAGGAAGCCTTCGCTTTCGTGAAAAGCGTCACGAGATTTGCCAGAACGAGCAGCGCCGTAACCATGTACGAGATATAATTAATAAAAGCGATTATCTGTCCGCCGGTCATGTTTCCGCTTCCGATCAGCGCTCCGCCGAACCAGAGGACGGCAATGACAGCGACGTTCATTATCAGCGTCGTTACGGGGTTTAGCAGGGCGGCGACCTTGTTGACCTTCACGACAGCCTTGTTGTATTCGCCGCATTCGTCCGAAAAGCGTTTTTCCTCGGCGCGCGTGCGTGAAAAAGCCCTTATGACCCTCGCGCCGGAAAGATTTTCGCGGGAGATACGCGAGATGCCGTCCAGATTTCCCTGAACTTTTGAAAAAAGCGGCACGGTCTTCCGCGACACGAGCACGACGGCGGCAATGAGAAACGGCAGCGCGCAGAAAATGACGAGCGTCAGCCTTATATTCAGCAGCGCCGCCATGACCAGGCTGCCGACGCATATAAACGGAGCGCGGATGGCCAGCCTTATGAGCATCGCCACGCCCTGCTGCAGTATGTTCACGTCGTTGTTTATGCGGTTAACGAGCGCCGGAGCCCCGAAACGGTCTGTTTCTTTGCGAGGAAGACGCAATACGTGCGAAAAAAGTCTGTTTCTGAGCTCGGTTCCGAATCCCTGCGACGACAGCGACGCAACGTATTGACAGACGAGGGCGCTGAGATATCCGAGCACGGCGAGTCCCGTCATGACCGGCATCATCCTCAGAACGTACGCTCCGTCTCCGGCCGTAACTCCGCGGTCGATTATATATACCATCATCGTCGGAATGAGCAGCTC
Organism: uncultured Ruminococcus sp.; assembly: GCA_902796205.1. Lineage (GTDB taxonomy): Bacteria > Bacillota > Clostridia > UBA1212 > UBA1255 > UBA1255. The sequence continues at coordinate 14,746 of CADBOE010000098.1, forward strand.
AAGGACCGCTTCCGTCAGTTTGAACAGAGGACCGATGACGAACCATTTTCTGTATTTTTTTGCAGATGCGATGATCGGGTTTTCTTTTTTCATTTGCCTGCAGCGCCGTTGCTTCCGTCTGCCTGGCGGGCGGATGTTACTCGTGATCTACCGGGAAGTCAAGCTTGCCGGAAAGGGTTTTGAAATATCCCACCGCACCGTTGAAGGCTTCGTCCGCGCGGTCTCCGCCGGATGGCCGGCCGGTTTTTTCTTCATTTAACGTACCGACGGCGGACGGGCCGCGGGGTGTGACTTCGGAACCGCTGCCGGCGGCCGGGCCGCGGGATGCGACTTCGGAACCGCTGCCGGCGGACGGGCCGCGGGATGCGACTTCGGAACCGCTGCCGGCGGACGGGCCGCGGGATGCGACTGATCCGCGCGCTTCGGCGATTATCCTTGCGGCCTCCCCCTCCATCGCAAATACCTGCTCCGCCTCGTATCCCAGCGCTTTCCCGATGCACTCGGAGGCGGTCCGCAGATTTTCCGCCGTCGATTTTTTCAATATGCTGACGGACATGTCGTCGTTGAATACAATGAGCAGTCTGTTGTCCGGGAGCTCGTACTGGGCGACGCTGTCCTGATACCACGCAAGTATGGAGTTGCAGCCGATTTTTTCCATTTCAGACATGAATCTGTCCCATTTCGCAGCCGGAAGCCTGCTGACGTTTCCTCCGCCGCCGGCTCCTTCCGGGCCGTTCTGATCCTCCTCCGGCTGACGGGCGCGATCCCGGTCTGAACCCTCGTCTGCGTTGCCGCCGTGAGCGCCGTCGTGTTGCGGTTCAGGCTCGCGGCCGACCGGTGAATAATCCTGCTCCCGGCCTGAAACCGCGTCCGCGTTGAAGTCAGGCGCGCCGCCGTGTTC
>CADBOE010000099.1 GCA_902796205.1 uncultured Ruminococcus sp.
CTCCAACGCTTCTCTGTCCCCGGTTGCTTGTTGCTTGCGTCCCGCTTTCAAGACCGCTTTCCTCCGCCGTTCTAACGCTTCTCTGTCCCCGGTTGCCGCTCTCCGCTCCAACACTGCTCTGTCCCCGGTTGCCGCTCTCCGCTCCAACGCTCCTCTGTCCCCGGTTGCCTGTCCCCGGTTGCCGCTCTCCGCTCTAACACTCCTCTGTCCCCGGTTGCCGCGCCCGCTCTCGCCCGGCGAAACTCAGCTCTTACGCCCCGGCGCAACAGGACCCGGACGAGCTTTCCTCATCCGGGTCCTGCTTTAATGCCGCCCTCGCAAATCTCCGCGGCAGACTCATTACGCCCCCCACGGCAGACTCACCACGCCTCCACAGCTGACTCAGCTGCGGTTCTGAAGCGCCCAGTATTGCCCGCGCAGAGCCATCAGCTCGCTGTGCGAGCCCGACTCGAGCACCTGCCCCTTCTCCAGCACGATTATCTTTCCCGCGCCGCGGATCGTTGACAGCCTGTGCGCCACGATCAGCATCGTTCCTATATTCTTCATCTTCTCGAGAGACTCCTGGATCAGGATCTCCGTCTCGGTATCGATATTCGCGGTAGCCTCGTCCAGGATCATTATCTCCGGTTTTCTGAGCACCGTCCTCGCAAAAGAAAGAAGCTGGCGCTGGCCGGCGGAGAAATTGTTGCCACGTTCGCGGACCTGCTCGTCGAGGCCGTCCTTCAATCGCCCGATAAACCTGTCAGCGTTGACGTAGCGGCACGCGTCTACAATATCCTGCTCCGAATAGGAATCGTCGCCGAGAGTGATATTGCTCCTCACCGTACCCGAAAACAGAAACACGTCCTGAAGCATCTGTCCGAAATGCCGTCTGAGCGAAGCGACCGTATAGCGTCGTATGTTCACCCCGTCGATCAGGATCTCGCCCTTCTGGATGTCGTAATTGCGGCAAATGAGGCTCAGGATCGTGGTCTTTCCGGCGCCCGTCGCCCCGACGAAAGCGACCGTCTCGCCGGCCTCAGCCGTGAAGGAAAGCCCGCGAAGGACCCATTCGTCCTCCTTGTAGCGGAACCAGACGTCTCTGAATTCGATCTTTCCGTCAACGTGAGTAAGCTCCACGGCTCCCTCGTCGTCTTTAAGATCGGGCTCGAGATCGAGCAGATTGAACACCTTCTCGGCGGAGGCGAACGCCGACTGGAGCCGGTTGAACTGCTCCGCCAGATTCTGGATCGGCGAATAGAACCTGAATATGTACATGTAGAAGGACACGACAAGCGCGCCTGTCACCGTCACTCCGAGAAATCCGGGCGGCTCGATATATCCCTTCGCGGCCACGAAGAAAAGCATCAGCACCGAGCCGAGATAAAGCATCCGCACGATCGGTCTGAAAATGCCGAAAACGAACATCTGCTCCCTCTTGGCCCTGTACAGGCGCCCGTTCCTCGCGTCGAACTCGCGCTTCTTGCGCTTTTCGCAGTTGAACGACTGGATTATCTTCATGCCGGAAAGATTCTCCGAAAGGAACGTGTTGAGATCCGTATTCGCGTCCTTCACGTGCCTGTACGCGCGGCGGGCAAATTTCCTGAAAATGACCGTGAACAACACCACGAACGGCGTAAACGCCATCACTATCAGCGTCAGTCTCCAGTTCAGCACGAGCATGGCGATCAGCACGCCGACTATTATCACGGCGTTTTTGATCAGATTGACGACGATATCCGTGAACATCATCGAGATCGCACCGACGTCGCTCGTGACGCGCGTGACGAGCTTGCCGACGGGTATCGAATTCAGCTGGCTCTGCGAAAGACTCGTGGTATGCGCGAAAACCTCCTCCCTCACGGAAGAGATTATCTTCTGCCCCGTCCGCTGCAGTATAACCGCCTGATAATATCTCGCCGCCATCGAAACGACCAGCGTTCCGGCCACGGCCAGAACCACGGCGAGCAGCCTGCCGTATGCAGCGCCGTCCGTTATCATCTGCTCCGCGGTACCCATCAGCAGGGGCGCGGCGATCTCGTACGCAACGGAAACGAGCAGCAGAAACCCGACGAGGATAAACTGTCTGTAATACGGCTTCGCGTATCTCAGGAGCCTCACGGCGATAACGCTGTCCTTGATATTCCGCTCGAAGCCCATCGAAGCCTTTTTGTCCTTGACGAGAAGATACGCGACGGCGAATGCCAGGGAAAGCACGGCGACCGCGGCCGCAAGAATAATCATCGGTACGCTCACAGCCTCTCCCCCCTCTCCTTTTCGGCTTCCGTCCGCTGAAGCTCGGCCATGCGTCTGTACTCGTCGTTGCCGCTCATCAGCTCCGCGTGGGTACCGGAGGCAACGATCCTTCCGGCGTCGATAAATATGATCCTGTCCATATATTCCATTGTCGATATCCTGTGACCGATCAGCAGCGTCGTCATGCCCTTCCGGCTGTCGCGCAGATTGGTCAGTATGTTTCGCTCGGTCTCGACGTCCACCGCGGAAAGCGAATCGTCCATCACCAGTATCGGCGCGTTCCTGATGAGCGCCCTGGCGATCGATATTCTCTGCTTCTGCCCTCCGGAGACCGTCACGCCCCTCTCTCCGAGCAGCGTATCGTATCCGTCCGTAAAGCCCGTTATGTTTTCGTGCACGTCGGCGGCAACGGCGCTTTTTCTCACGAGCTCTCTCTCCGCCTCGCCGTCTTCCATGGGATCCTCGAAAAAGGCGATATTGTTTTCGATGGTATCGCTGAAAAGGAAATTCTCCTGCGGCACGTACGCGATATTCCTTCTGACCCCGGCGACGGGAAGCGTATTGACGTCGCGGCCGTCGAGAAACACGGTGCCGTCCGGAACGTTGTACGCTCTTACGAGAAGATCGGCGACCGTCGATTTGCCGGATCCGGTCCTTCCGATTATCCCGACGTTTTCTCCCGCCCTGACGGTGAACGAGGCGTTTTCGAGCACGTTGATCGAGGTGCCGGGGTAAGCGAAAGTCAGATTCCTGAATTCGATATCTCCGCGGAGCTCCACTTTCTCGCCGCCGTCAACGCCCGGAGCGTCGGCAACGTCTATTTCGGCGTCAATGAGTCCGCTCACCCGTTTAAGCGACGCCTTGCCCTGCGAGGTCATTTTGATAAGCTCCGCGATGGCGATAACGGGCCACACGATCGAATCGAAATAACTGATATATTCTATGAGCTCTCCGGCGTTGAACACGCCGCTCACGGCGAGATAGCCGCCGTACCCGAGGATAATGCATATGACGGATTCGATGAGCAGCTCGGTAAATATCTCCAGCTTCATCGACAGCTTCACGAATTCCACGTTGACGTTTTCATTGTTCTTATTGTGTTTGCGGAAAGTGAGAAGCTCGCGGTATTCGTTTACGAAGGCCTTGATCACGGCGATGCCCGAATAGCTCTCCTGAGCGAAATCGGAAAGCTTCGAAAAAGCAGCCTGCCGCTCCTCCCATTTTTTCTCCATATATTTCCCCATCACCACGCCGATCGCCAGCATGATAAGCATGGGGATCATGGACAGCAGCGTAAGGAGCCTGTTCATCTGCCACATCTTCACGAAGGCCATGACGCCCAGAAGGGCGGCGTCGGCGACCATCAGCACGCCGAAGCCGAAACAATCCTGGACCGTTTCGAGGTCGTTGGTGAAATACGACATCAGATCTCCGACCTTGTTGACCTGATAATATTGCTGAGAAAGATCCTTGCATCTGCCGAACATGCTGTCGCGCAGTCCCGTCTCCACCTTGAGCGCCGTGCCGATGAAGCACATGCGCCAGATGAAACGGCCGACTACCATTCCGATAACGATAAACAGCATCGGGTACAGCACCCTGTCGATAACGAAGGAGGCGTCAAACGGCACCCTCGCGCCGTCGATCATATTATATCCGTCGTTCAGCCCGTTTATGACCGTCCTGTAGAGAGACGGTATGACGAGCTCCATGTAATCGATGAAAAACAGCGCGGCGATGCCGAGCAGGAGCGCCCAGCTGTATTTCAGATAATATTTGTTTATATGTTTTCCGAAAATCATATGGTGAATCCTTTGTCAGTTAGCCCTTTCTTCTCCCGCGTCCGCGCTGCCGTCAACGCTGTTTCCGGCAACTTGTTCACCGCGTCTGCCGTCGCGTCCGCCGTCGCGTCCGGCGAAAAACGTCCCGATAACGAGCGCGGCGATAAATCCGCCTATAAATCCGCCGAAATGCCCGTAATTATCGATTCCCGGCGTGAAAAGCCCGTATAAGAGATTGAATATGACGGTAAGCGCGAGCCACGTAAAATCTCCCGCGTGCCTGAATTCACGGGAATTCTTTCCCAAAGTCATGCGGTAAAGCAAAGCTCCGCCCAGACCGAGTATCGCTCCGGAAGCGCCGAGCGACCTCGAATCCGAAAAAAGAAGTCCGAGGATATTGCCCGCCATTCCTCCCGAAAAATAAATGATCAGCAGGGCCGCGTCCGTGTAATATCTGCGCATAGACCGTCCGAGCATGAAAAGCAGCAGCATATTGCCCGAAAGATGGGCGATATCCGCGTGCAGAAACATGGACGTCAGCAGACGCCACCATTGTCCCTGAAATATCAGCGCGTTATCCTGTATGCCCCATACGGCGAGAAGATCGGCGCCCTCGCGCATTTTTATGACGCTGCCTGCGGCGAATATCAGCACGTTCGCGGCGATAATGATCATCAGCGGACCGGGACCCTTCCGGGCAGCCCCGCCGGATTCGAGCGAACGGAATTTCTTTCCGGTCTCCTCCACCCTCCGCCGCGCGAGATCGTACTGCTGCGCCCCCGACATTTCGGGCGAAGACGCAAGCGTTTTCGAAACGGCGCTCCGGAGATATCTGTTTTCGATCTTTCTTCCGGAAACGACGCGCCACGTTCCTTTTTCGGGATCGATCTCCACCGTGTCGGCAATAAGTCCCGCCTCTTCCATGCGCCGCTGAGTCTGCGACAATATATTCGCGAGCTCACGCTCGCCCTCTTCCGTGCGGCAGGCTGGATCGACGACGAAAACGAGGTAGAAATCGACGGACGTTTTCTTCACTGTCATCCGTTCGAGCATGTCGGCGTACGACGAGGCTTTCATTTTCCACGCGGCGAAATCTTCCGGTCCCGGAGCTGTTCCGCCCGAAACGGGCGCAATAATGCCGATCTGCACGTAGCAGACCGAATTCATGTCGTTTCTCGTATATCCTCCCGGCGTGACGCCGGCTTTGAAAAACGAATCCGATATAAGGGTGGCGGAAAGCAGCGATGCGGTCCCCCTGCACCTCTCTCCGGACTCGTGAATCTGCTGTTCTGTTTCTGTCATATTATACGTATCCGGGCCTTTTCCGCACCGGACGAACGCCGTCATCCGCGTCTTACGTATCCGTCTCCGCGTTTGTTCTCGGTCCTGTGTTTTATATCTACCTGACGCTCCGTGCTGTCCTTAAGAAATCGCGCGAGTTTGTCCTCGAATCTGTCCCCGGCTTCCGTACGGAGCTCGTCATACATCGGAGGAGGCAGCTCCGCGTTGAATCCGGCGGTCTGGCGTCTCGCTTTTTTCGGTTCCCTCGCAGCCTCCGTCTTCGCCTTTCTCGCCGCGGCTTCCGCGCCGGCGGACGGGTTCAGATTCGTCTCGAGGCCTGCCTCGTGCAGTATCGCGTCGGCTTTTTTTATCGAAAGTCTCTTCCGGCCGTCGTGATCCTCGCCGATGAGCAGCGTTTTCACGTCCATTCCCTGATAAAGGAAGTCGGAAACGTTTTTAACGAATCCCGCGCTGATCTCGGAAACGTGAACGAAACCGGTCCCGCCGCCGTCAAGAGCGACAAAAGCCCCGTAGGCCAGTACGCGGGTAATCTTTCCTGTAAGCAAATCACTCACTTCAGCCATAAATGCCAGCAGCTTCCTCTCGAAATGTAGATTTCAGAATGTTATATTGTGATCGGGACGTGCTAATTCTGCCTGATATAAACCGTTTCGCCGTCGTAAACGTAGCCGAGGTCCTCCCTCGCGCGCTTCTCGATATATTCTTCAGACCCGAAAACCGCCTCTTCCTCTTCGATCTCCTGGAGCTCGCGCTCAGCAGAGGCTATTTCCGCGTTTATGCTGTTTCGCCGGTCGACATTGTCATTCAGCGTCTTCTGCTGCGTTACGAGCATAAAAACGAGATAAACGGCGATAGCCGCAAATATGATATTCTGAAAGTTGAATATCCGCTTCATGCTCTCACCTCCGGTCATATGACGCGTTCAAAGACGGACGTCTGTATTATATCCGGCTTTTTTCTCATTGTAAAGCACTTTTGAACAACTTTCGCAATTTTCGGCGAACTTTTCAGCATTTCAGACGACTTTCTCCGGACTTCCGCCGTTTCCGGCGTGATTTTTTGCGATTTTCCGGAAAATCAGCGTTTTCTGCGCCTCTTTACGGCAAAAACGGTCAGCGCCGCCGCTCCCGCGGCGAGGACCGCGCAGCAGGCAACGGCCGCCGTTATCACTGCGGTGCGTGAGCCGTCCGGCCCCGAGGTGGCAAAACAGAAGCAGAATCTTCCGCCCGGAGCAGCGTCCCCGTCGGTATAAAGGGTCATTATGTCTCCGTCCCGCAGATTGGCGTCGCACCACTTGAAGCCGAAGCTGAAACGTTTGCCCGTTATGCCCAGAAAGCTCCGCGGCACCGCGAGGGTAAGGATATTGTCCGAGATATCGTAATCAACGTTTCCGACCTTTTCCCAGTTCCAGCCGCCGGTGCTTCGTTCGAGCACCAGGCCGCCGCTTTCGGGGGCCGTTCTGTTTATCACGTATTCGAATTCCTCCCAGTCGGGCGAACCGGGCGCGGCCGGTGCGGCGTCGATGAGAAGACGCATCCAGTTGTCTCCGTCCGGGGGCGAAAGCCGGTCCGCGGTCCTGACGTAGAAATAAATATTATCGTTGTCATAGGTGACTCTCGCTTCCGTTATATCGTTCCGGACGCCGCCGTTCACGTAGCGGGTCCCTCCCCAGCCTTCCGCGTCGCGTTCGATCCTTCCGCCGTCGTAATGAGCGTAGACGGCAACGCAGCCGTCGTCCCAGGCGGAAATATCGCCGCCGACGTCTATCGTCTTCCCCGTTCCGTGATATACCGGCGCGCCGGTTCCCTTGAATCGCCTTACGTTCGCGACGAGCTGGTAATAATAGTAGTCCTTCAGTTCCCCGCGGCTCGGCTCGATATCGCGTGAATTCTCGTCGTCGCACTGGTCGGGAAACGCGTTGGCGACGCCGCACCATTCGCGGTTCCGTCCCATTATCCACTCGTTCCAGCCGGTGACGAATATGATCTCCGGATCGGCCGCGATAGCGTAATCCCACTGCTCCTGGAAATTGATGCCGTAATATTTTGAATTCTCCATTCCCGTCCTGCACGTCACGGTATTTCCCCGGTATTTGTAGGAATAGGAATACTCCGGGTCGCCCGAATAGCTTCTTCCCATATTGTGAGGGCCGTTCATCGCCGACAGCGCCTGCAGCTCGTAATCGGCGTTCTGCGCGATGCCCGCCGTAGTCATCTCGACGCTGCCGTCCTCGTTTTTGTAAAGCGCCTGCGGATATTTATGGAGCCATCCCCAGTACCGGTCAGTATTGTCAGAGCCGAAATAATCCGGATCGCCGGCGCGGAACGTGAAAAAGTTCGCAAGCTCGGCCTGATAAGGCACGGAGAGGTCGAGGCCGTCGTCATGCGCCATCACGAGAGGCTTTCCCTCCCAGTAAAACCACAGATCCTGATAAAGCCCCTTCCTGTATATGGCCTCGTAAATCTGCGTAAGAGACGAAAGCGTGTTTCCGGACCAGCCGAATTGCATCATAAAAGCAATCTTGGGAGTATTCACGCCCTCCTCGCGCGCCTGCGACCAGACCTTCAGCAGGTTCATATACGCCGGTTCCCAGGTATAATCGCCGTTGGTACAGTCGAACAGCACAAAATCCACGCCGGCGTCCGCGAGCAGCTCGGCGTGATTGCGGAGGACGTAGTCGTCGGCCTCGGTATAATAACCGTAGAGAGGCTCGTTCCAGAAATATGATCCCGCGGAATGCTCCGCCCATACCGGATGGTCGTAATCGTTTCTCGCATCGGGATATTCCGTCAGTATATTATTCACGTTATGCGGCTTGAAATGGGAAAAGCTGAGATGCCAGGTCCAGTAGAAAATGCCGACCTTTTTGTCTTTTTTTGCTCCCGTTTCACCGTATCCGGGAAGCGTTCTTCCGAGTCCGTCGACGGCGGTCCACTGCGTGGGATCGACGTTTTTCGACACGATCGCGCTGTCCGGCCCCGGAACAGGCTCCGGCCCCGCGGTGTGATATTCGACGTCCTCCTCCTCACTCGCGAAATCGAATATTTTTTCGACCGGGGCGGCGGAAACGACCTTTCCCTCAAACGACCCGAACACGCGGTAACCGTTATCGTAGCAGCATACGCCTCTTACCGGAGGCAGATATCTTGTGATCTCTACGGCGTCACCGCTGACAAGAGTGAATCTCAGCACGTATTCGCCCGCGCCGAGCCGCCCTTCCCGCAGACCGTCAAAGCTCAATCCCGCAGCAGTTCCTTTCTCCCATCCGGAGACGGTCGAAGTCAGCAGCTTTCCGCCCTCCAGCGTCTTTTTCAGATTCGTATTCCAGCGGTAAAGAGATATTTCAAGCGTTCTCCCTTCTCCGCCCGTTTCCGGGATGATCCCGGCAAAAACGGCGGGAGCGGTAATGTTTATCTGCATCTCGACGCTGTCGCCTTCGGCCATAACGGTACTCTCGGACATCTGCGACTCGCGCGCGGTATCGAATTCCGTCGCGGTATCTCCCGATGCCGGAAAAACGGACGCGCACAGTATAAAAACGATCGTAAGGATCAACACCGCTGTTTTTTTCATTCCAGAGCACCCGCGCTTTTCAGCTTTTCGATTATCATGTCGACGTCCCGGGCGATAACGTCGGCGGGCGCGTCGAATCTGCCGGCCATCGCGTTCACGAGACCGTCGCGCGACATATCGTTCCTGAGAAGCTCTATTACGCAGCCCGCGGTTTTGTTGCCCTTTAATATCCCGTTGAAACCCGAAGCCGAGGTTCCCACGAGATAGTACGCGCCGTCGGAGCTGTGACCTATAAAATCCTTCCTGATCTTCATGGCGTTTTCTCCTTTTTCAGTTCATGCCCACGTAAGCCGTTAAGGCGGCGGAGGGGTCGGTGTTGCATTCCATAACGTACGCCGGCACTTTTTCAAGCATCGCGTCGACGAGCGTCAGCGTCGAGGCAAGCGCCTCCGGCGCCGCCGGCCTGTAGATCTGCCCGAGCAGCTCCGGATAGTATTCGCCGCGTTCCGACGGTCTTATACGGTTTCCGGCGCCTCTTCGAAGGATGCAAACGGCCTTCAGCGGCACCTGAACGTTCGTTCCGCGGCGGTGTTTTCCCGTCCACGGGCTTCCACATACGAAAACATTTCCGTCCGAGACGCGTATGAACGGCTTGTCGTCGTTTACCATGACGGCTCTTTCTCGGAACTGTTCTTTCCAGAACGAGGCGTGCGTCGATTTTCCGGTGCCGCTCGGAGCGGTGAACAGATATCCTTCTCCGTCCAGCGATACGGCCGAGCCGTGCATCAGAAAACGGCCTGTCAGCGGAAGCAGCTCGGCGATCCTGCGGAATACGGCAAGAGCCTCCGCCGCGTCTTTTCCCGGGATGCCGTTTTCGCCGCCGCGTTCCGACGCGGCGCGGATCTCTTTTTCGATATCCCGGCCGTCCGCTTTTATCTCGTAAACGTCTCCGTTCATACCGGCGTCCCGGCCGCCGTCTTTCACGATATAATCGCGGCACGTTTCCGTTACGCGGTCATATCTGTACGTTATCCCGAATCTCAATCCGCTTATTTCAACAACGATCCTACGCAACGTCCGATCCCCCGTCCCCCTCAGGCGCCGTTTCCGTCCGCCTCTTCAAACAGCCTGTTTTTGCGCTCCGGCATTTCGGTGCTTCTGGCGATATAATCCTCCACGCTTTTTACGTTGAACGCGCGTTTCACGACGCCGGGAGATACTCTTTTGGATACGGCGCCCGCTCCGGCGGCAATGATCGTCTGATCTTCCTCCATTATGTGTACGTTGTACGGGCTCTCGTGTCCAGGCAGACAATACGCGACGTTTTCGTGATTGCCTACCATGTTTTTCTGGCGGTACATATAATACGGCCGCATGCCGGACGAGGTGAGCCGCGAGAATGCCGACGATACCATCACTCCGGTTATGCCGCTGTCCAGCATCGTTCTCCGGCTGTCATTCCTGAGAACTGCGGCGCGTTTTACGCTCAGAGTATGCACGGTGACCGACTCCGGGCGGAGCTCCGACACGCGGTCGAGGGTGCGTGAAAAAGCTTCCGCGTCCTCTCCCGGAAGTCCGCATATGATATCGGCGTTTATGTTGTCAAAGCCGCAGCTTCTGGCGAGCCCGAATGCCCGCACGGTATCCTCCGGCGTGTGTTTTCTGCCGATGAGCACGAGCGTTTCGTCGTTCATCGTCTGCGGATTCACGCTTATGCGGTTAACGCCGCCCGAACGCATCGAGCGGAGCTTGCCCGCGGTTATGCTGTCCGGGCGTCCGGCCTCGACGGAAAATTCGCGCAAATACGGAGACGGTCCGGCAAACAGCCGCGAGACGTCATTTATGAAGCGGTCGAACTGCTCTTCCGAAAGCGAGGTGGGCGTTCCTCCGCCGATATATACGGATTCTATCTTCAGCTCCTTACGCCGCACGAGCTCCGCGGCAGCTTCCATTTCGGCGTGAAGAAGCTCCAGATACGTGTCCGTCGACTTTTTGTATTTTTCGATCGGATTTGAAGTGAACGAGCAATACAGGCAGCGCGTCGGGCAGAACGGGATCCCTATATATATGCCGATACGCGACGGATCAGCCGCCTGTTCGTCCAGAAAAGGCTTCTGTCCGGCGGCGACCGTCACTGCGAGCCGCGCCTTTTCATCCGATACGAGATAAAAGCCGGTCAGTTCCGCGAGAGCTTCTTTTTCGCCGTAACCTTCCGAAAAAAGGCGGTTCACGATCTTCGCGGGTCTCACGCCCGTGAGGCATCCCCACGGGGAAACGTATCCGGTCATGGCGGACAGCTCAGTATAGATATGTTTTACGAGCTCGCGGCTGCCGAGCGACGCCGCCGCTTCTTCGAGCGGAAGCTCTCCCGCCGCGAGGCCGTTTTCTTCGAGTATTATCCGGTCTCTTCCGGAAAAAGGCCGTATCACCGGCTCGAGCCCGGCATCTCCGAATATCTGGGCTGCTTCGAAAATGTGATAATCGGGCTGTTCGCCGCGGCATTCAAGCAGAAGTTTCATCTCATATACAGGAACGGATTTTCCCTTTTCTCCCTGCCGACCGTCGTCCGCGTTCCGTGTCCCGGAAGCACGACCGTGTCGTCCGGAAGCTCAAACAGGCGGTCGAGCGATCTGCCCATTTCCTCCATATCGCCGTCTCCGAGATCGGTCCGCCCGAAGCTGTCGTAAAAAAGGACGTCGCCCGACAGCAGGTATCCCCCGCCGAACAGGCAGATGCTTCCTCCAGTGTGTCCGGGAGTGTTCATCACCTCGAAGGCTGTGTCGCCGGCATTTATCCTGTCGCCGTCCGACAGCATCAGCCCGGCGTGCGGGAATCTGTGCTCGGAGCCGAACAGGATCGAGCAGTTGAGGCGCGGATCATCCATGTGTCTGTCGTCCGCCGGATGCATCGCTGTAACGGCCTCCGGGAACGCGGCGCTGAAATCGTCGATATAGAGTATATGATCGTAATGCGAATGCGTGATCACGATATATTTTACTTTTATGCCGGAAACGCGTACGAATTCCGCCACGGGAGACGCCGGATTGCCAGCGTCAACGACGAAGCCGTCCTTTGCCGCCGCGTCCCAGACGAGATACGTGTTCGATCCGAGAAGTCCCTCGGTGAAGCGCTTTATCTGTATCATTGATTCCCTGACGCCTCCTGCTTCCGCGGCCTTTTCAGCTCGTCCGTGTCGAGAATTATGGTGACCGGGCCGTCGTTAACGAGCTCGACCTGCATGTCCGCTCTGAAAACGCCCGTTTCCGTCCTGATCCCGGCCTTCCTCAGCGCGTTCACGAAATACTCGTAGAGAGGCTGCGCCAGCTCCGGAGGCGCGGCTCCGATATACGACGGCCTGTTTCCTTTGCGCGTGTCTGCGTAAAGGGTGAACTGGCTGACGACGAGCATCTCCGGTATCACGCTCCCGTGGCAGCTGTCCGGAAGGCTCAGATTCATCACTCCGTCCGCATCGTCGCATATCCGCAGCGAGACGAGCTTTTTCACGAGGATATCCGCTTCTTCCTCCGTATCGGCGCGGCTGATTCCGAGCAGCACCGCGAAGCCTCTTCCGATGCTGCCGGCAACCTTTCCCTCCACCGTAACGGAGGCCCTGCCTACTCGCTGAACTACCGCTTTCATTTCATCTCACCGTCCGGCTGACGTCCACGACGTTTTCTATGCGCCTGATTCTTCTCACAAGTCTGTCGAGCTCGTCCCTCGACGATATCTCCACGGTGAGGTCAACGAGCTCGTAATTGTCTCTGGTCTTGCGCGCGTTGATCGCAAGCATCGAAAGATTGCAGTCGGCGACGGTCTTCACGATATCCATGAAGAGCGTGCGGCTGTCGACGGCTTTGACGCCTATCTGCACGACGTACGAGCTGCGGCTCTTGTCAGCCCAGCGCACGTCTATCATCCGGTTTTCGCCCTCCGACATCGACACGATGTTCGGGCAGTCGGTCCTGTGAACGGATACGCCTCTTCCGCGCGTTATATATCCGACTATCGAGTCTCCGGGCACGGGATTGCAGCACCTTGAGAGCCTCACGAGACAGTTGTCGAGGCCTTTCACTATCACGCCGCCGCTCTCGCTGTAGGCGCGGTCCTGATCCTGTTCTTTCTTCTGCTCGATTTTTTTCGCGTTCTGAACGGTTTCGTCCGCCGCCTGCTCCTTCTGATATTCGCTGTAAAGACTTCCGACGAATTTCTGGGCGGAAACGTCTCCGAAGCCGATCACGTTATACATATCGTCCATCGATCCGAAGTGATGGCGGGCAAGATGCGGCTGGATCCATTCATCGCGCATGAGCTGCGCCTGCGTGCAGCCCAGCCGCCGGATTTCCCTCTCGACGGCTTCCTTTCCGCGCTCGATGTTCTCGTCGCGGCGCTCTTTTTTGAACCACTGCTTGATCTTGCTTTTCGCCTCGGAACTTTTTACGATGCCGAGCCAGTCCCTGGACGGGCCGCGTCCGGGCGGAGGAGAAGTTATTATTTCGACGAAATCGCCCGTCTTCAGCTTGTAGTTAAGCGGCTTGATCTCGCCGTTTACCTTTGCGCCCGTCATCCTGTTACCGATGGCGCTGTGTATCGAATAAGCGAAATCGATCGGCGTCGAGCCGGCGGGGAAAACCTTTACCTCGCCCTTTGGAGTGAACACGAATACCTCGTCGGTGAACAGGTCCATCTTGAACGTTTCAGCAAATTCGCTCGCGTCGTCGATATCCTTCTGGTTGTCGAAAAGATTCCTGACCCATTCAAGCTTTATGTCCGTATCGGTGGCTCTGTAGTCCCGTCCCTCTTTATATTTCCAGTGCGCCGCGATACCGTTTTCGGCGACGCGGTGCATCTCCCACGTTCTGATTTGCGCCTCGAACGGCTTGCCCTTCGGTCCGATAAGCGTGGTGTGGAGCGACTGGTACATGTTGGGCTTCGGCATCGCGATATAGTCCTTGAAGCGGCCCGGTATCGGCTTGTATGCCTCGTGGATTATTCCGAGAACCGTATAGCACTCCTGAACGGTATTGACTATCACGCGTATGGCGAGAAGATCATATATCTGCTCGAGCGTCTTGTTCTGCGTCACCATCTTGCGGTGAATGCTGTAAAGGTGCTTCGGCCTTCCGTCGAGCCTCGCTTCTATGCCCGCTTCGTCGAGCTTCGATCTGAGCTCGGAGAGCACGTTGGCAATATACGCTTCCTGCTCCTCGCGCTTCTGGTCGATCTGTTTTTCGAGTCTCGCGTATTCCTCCGGCTCGAGATATTTGAAGCAAAGGTCCTCGAGCTCCCATTTGATCTTCGTCATACCGAGGCGGTGGGCCAGCGGCGTGTATATTTCGAGGGTCTCTCTCGCCTTCGTTATCTGCGAATCGGTATTGACGTACTGAAGCGTACGCATATTGTGGAGCCTGTCGACGAGCTTTATGACGATGACCCGGATATCCGAAGCCATCGACAGAAACATCTTGCGCAGATTTTCCGCCTGCAGCTCCTCCTTCGTGGTCATCGGAATATGCTTCAGCTTCGTTACGCCGTCGACGAGATAAGCTATCTCGTGACCGAATCCGGCGGAAATGTCTTCAAGGGTCAGATCGGTGTCCTCGACGGTATCGTGAAGCATTCCGGCTATCACCGTAGCGAGATCCATGTCCATGTCGGCAAGCATGGAAGCGACGGCTACCGGATGAATTACAAACGGCTCCCCGGATTTTCTTTTCTGCTCCTTGTGCGCGGCGCAGGCCAGTCCGTAAGCCTTATCGAGAAGAGATATGTCCGCCTGCGGGTCGTGTTTCAGCACTTTCTGCTTAAGAAGCTCGTATTCCTGTAAACAATCCATAACGCCGTTCCGTCTTTCCCTGTAACGATTCAGCTTTCCGTCCTGAGCGCCGTGTAGAGCGGCGACCCGTCGATGTCCGTTTTCGTGACCGATCTGTTCAGCCTGAATACCAGCCCGGAGATCCTCGACAGAAGACCCAGACCGGTAAATATCCCGACCGCCGTTCTCAGGCGGTACCACGAGCATTCGATTCCGTTTGACGTCAGCTCCGACTTCATGGCGATGAGCCTGTTGAAGTCAAATTCGTCCGGAAAGGCGGATAAGCATCTGTATATCACCCTTAAAAAACCTTTTTCGACCGTAAAACTGCCGAAGGTGATATACGGTTTATTATACATGCAGGCGGCTGTGTTTTCAATACTGAGGTCGAATTCGTGCACGTCCTGAATGAGCAGCGACACCTGATCCGCTCTCATCCGGTCGCGCTCCAGCGTGCACAGAACTGACACGTTTTTCATGTGGCTGATCGTCTCGAACTGATTGCCGCATCTGAACGCCACTCCGTCGATGGTTCCGCTTCCGCCCGGGCCTGAAAAAGAGAAGGACATTCTGAGATGAGCTCCGTCCGCGCCTATACGCCTCACGCCGCCCAGCTTCAGTCCGGTAACGATGAACAGCGGCTGAGGATTGGCTACGCCGCACGGCTCGAACGCCGCGGCCGTGTCCGCGAGTTCGGTATTTACGAGGCTTGCGTCGACAACGGCGTCTGCGACCGCTTCGGGAGCCGGTCTCGGAGCCGACGGGCCCGCGCTCGCGAAATAACCGTTTACCGCGTCTATGAACCGCCCTATATTCGACCGCCGTATCGCTATCCCCGCCGCCATCGGATGACCGCCGAAGCCGTCCAGAAACGGTGCGCACGCGGAAAGCATTTTATGTATGTCAACGCCCCTGACCGATCTTCCCGAGCCTTTCAGCAGAGGATCGTCCGGGTCGGAGTCGTCAGCAAGCGCGAGCACTATGGCCGGTTTTCCGTATTTCTCGGCGAGTCTCGACGCCACGATCCCGAGCACGCCCTGATGCCATTCCTCTCCCAGGCTGAGAACGACGCCGTCGTTTTCGGACGTCATAAGATGGCCCGGCGAATCAGACTCGACGAATATCTCGTGCTCTACGGCCTGTCTGTTTTTGTTTTCCTCGATAAGAGTGACGGCGGCCGCTTCCGCCTCGCGGTCCGTATCCGTGAGAAGCAGCTCGAGAGCGCGCCCGGCGGAGCCCATTCTCCCCGCGGCGTTGATCTTCGGAACGAGCCTGAACGATATGTCCGACGCCGGTATCCGTTCCTTTCCGCTGATCCCGCAAGCGTTCAGCATGGCGCGTATTCCTTTTCCGAACGGACCGTCCCCCGCGCCGCCGTCCGCTCCGCCCCGGAGAAGGCTCTCGGCCGCCATGAGGCCTCTTTTTACGTACACGCGGTTCGTGCCGGTCAAAGGCACGCTGTCGCCTATAGTGGCAATGGCAACAGCAGGAAGATATCCCCTTATTTCGGCGTCTTCGATCCCGATCGCTTCAGCCATCGCCCGCACGAGAGTGAAGGCAACGCCCGCGCCGCATTCGTCCCTGAACGCAAACGCGCTGCTGTCGAGGTGAGGATCGACCACCGCGCCGCATTCGGGAAGCTCGGCGCCCGGCAGGTGATGATCCGTTATTACCATCGCCACACCGAGCTCTGCGGCGCGCGCCGCAGCCGGCAGAGCGGAAATGCCGTTGTCGACGGTAATGATGAGTCCCGTTCCCTGCTCGCACAAACGCTCCACGGCCTCCGGCGAGATGCCGTATCCTTCGGCGAAACGGTCGGGAAGATAATATTCGACGTCGGCGCCGGCCGATTCCTTCAGAAAATGATACATCACCGCCGTGGCGCATATGCCGTCGCAGTCGTAATCGCCGAAAACGGTTATCCGCGTGCCGCTGTCGGCGGCTGAAAGTATAATATCGACGGCGGCGTCGACAGAAGGATCCTCCGGTACGGGAGGCAGCGACGCGGGCGCGAAAAAAGCGTTTACGCCGTCGCGGCCGATACCCCTGTTGCGCAGAAGTATCTCCTCGACGGCATCGGCGTCCGCGGCTCCGGCGGATCTCCGGTCAGCCGCGCCGGTGATTATGTTTTCCGGTCTTACCACCCATCTTTTATCGAACATGATACGCTCCCGTCACAAATAAATCAGATGCTCACGCCGCCTCCGGCGAAATCGAAAACAAAAGTCGTTTCTCCTCCGGGGACGCTCTTCACGGAAATGCCGACGCCGTGGCGGAGGGCTATCTGTCTGGCTATCGGCAGACCGAGACCGGTGCCGTTTTTGTTCGTTTCGGATCTCGATCTGTAAAACCTCTCGAAAATGTGAGGCAGCTCCTCTGCGTTTATGCCCCTGCCGGTGTTCGTGACCGTGATCTCGCCCTCCGACATCTTCACGGCGACGCCGGGGGAACCGGCATCCGTAAACTTCACGGCGTTGTCCGTCACTATGAGGAGCATCTGCCTTATCCTGTCGTAATCACCCCTGAACGGAAGATCGTTCGCGTCGTATTCGAAGCCGACCTCGACTCCCTTTTCCGCGGCGATCCGCCTCGTGCTGCGGACAACGTCGGAAACGCAGTCGTAAAGATTGAATTCCCGTATATTCATCGAGAAATCGGGATTCTGAAGTCTCGACAGATCGAGCAGATCGTTCACGAGCCGCTGCATGTATTTGCTTTCCTTCAGCATTTCGGCGTGGTAGCGGCCGACGAGCTCCGGCTCCTTCACGACGCCGTCGCACAGCGCCTCGAGCGAGCCCCTGATAACCGTCACCGGCGTCCGCAATTCATGAGAGATGTTTCCTATGAAATCCTGCCGCACCCTCTGCAGCTTCTCGCTTTCCTCGTTCGCCGCTTCGAGCTTCTCTCCCATCTCGTCCATCGTGCGGGCGAGCACGCCTATCTCGTCGTTTCCGCTCACGTCCGTTCTCGCTCCGTAATCCCCCTCGGAGATCCGAATGGCCGTTTCGTTGATCCTGAGAAGCGGTCTGGTGAATTTTCTTGACAGCAGCATGGCGGCGATAAAGCCCACGATCAGGGCAGCTATCATGCTGAAGCCCATCGTGATCAGACCGCTTCTGAAAGAGTCGTAAATGACGCTCGCGGATCCGTGCATGACCACGGCGCCTATCGCGTTCCCTTCCCTGTTCACAATAGGCATGCCGACCGTGATCGTATGCTCCCCGAAAAGATTCCCGAAAAACTCGGCTATGGCGTAATCGCCGGTAAAAAGGATCCGGACAAAGTCCTGCTGCCGGCTGTTCAGGCTGGCGAAAGCCGTGTCGGTATAGCGTTCGTCCTTCATCATGAACATCATGTTGTACGACTCGCCGGACTGGTCGGGAGCAATCAGCCATACGGTTGCGTTCGTGATCCCGGAGATAAATCTCGCGAGCGCGGCGGTGCTTACGCGGAACTCGCCGTCGGGTCTGAGCGGGCCACCTTCACCGGGCTGCGAAGAATTGTAAGGCTCCCCGCCGTTTTCGCCGATGACGATGACTCCCCTTTTCTGGACGGAGGCGGCGACCATCTCGCCTATCGTCGCAGCGGTGCTCCGGAGACTGTTGACGTACGACTGTCTCGAGCTTGAATACAGAAGCAGTGAAAAAGCAGTGCCCATGATCAGGACGAACAGCAACAGACAGGCGGTAATATGCACCGTCAGTCTTCCGGCGATCCCGAAGCCCGTTCTGCAATTTTTATTTTTTTTCACGCGCAAGCTGTCTTTCATTATCGTAGTATCGTTGCCGCTCCGCCGCGGTCCGCGTCAGTCCTTTTCCCCGGAGGCGTCCGCAGCCTTCTCGGCGAATTTGTATCCGACGCCCCAGAAAGTTTCTATTTCCCATCCCTCGTGAGGCTCTTCGTCCAGTTTCGCCCTCAGCCGTTTTATATGAGAGTCGACGGTCCTGCTGTCGCCGTAATAATCGTAGCCCCATATCTTGTCGAGCAGCGAATCTCTCGAGAAGACCTTGTTTTTGTTCGTGGCGAGAAGCCACAGGATCTCTATTTCCTTTTTCGTGAGCTTTATGGGTCTGCCGCCTATTTCGACGACGTAATTCTCGGGATTTATCGTCAGATTCCCGCAAACGAACGTCTGCTCCTCCGGCTCGCCCGTGCTGATCCTGCGCATGATCGCTCTGACGCGGGCCATCACCTCTCCGTTTGAAAAAGGCTTCACTATATAGTCGTCGGCGCCGATATCGAGTCCCATTATCTTTTCGAAATCCTCGCCGCGGGCCGTTATCATTATGATCGGCACGGAAGATTCCTTTCTGATCTCCCTGCATACCTGGAAGCCGTCGCGTCCGGGCATCATCACGTCGAGAAGAACGACGTCCGGCTTTTCTTTTCTGTACAGCCCGATCGCCTCGTCTCCGTCGGCAGCCGTAACGACGGTATAGCCCTCGTTTTTCGCATATTCCGCAAGCACGGACGTAATCTGCCTGTTGTCGTCGGCGATCAGCATTTTCAGTTCGGCCATAGTTATACCTCCGATCCGTCTCCTGGCACGTTTCCTCAGCCGTATCGTGCGGTCGCGGAAACGGTCCGTCTGTCACGCGCATTATAGCATAAAACGGCGCGATAGGGAATACCGCGCCGCGTGTCCGGAAGCATATCAGGCGGCGGTTCCGCGCGGTTAAGCGGGGCTTTATGCGGTTCGTCGCGGTCCGGTGCCGTCCCGGGCGGATCGAACGCGGCGGCGCGACCGGGTCCGCTTAAGTCTGTCTTCTTCATTCTGTCCGCGTCAGGCTTTGTCCGCTCATTCGCGCGTTACTTCACCCGTTACTCCGCACGTCAAATTGCCTGTCACTTCGTCTGTGCGTCACCCGTTACTCCGCCCGTTAATTCGCCCGTTAATTAGCTTGTTGTTTCAAAAGATATCCTCCGTTCATTTACCCGCTTTCTTCCGGTCCTTTGCCCGCTGTCTTCCGTTCCTTTGCCCGCTTTCGCCCGTGATCTTCATTGCGCCGTCCGGGCCGTTGCCTAAACCGCCCGAAAGTGCTAAAATACCTGAGTTTCGAAGATCGATTCAAAATATAGTGCTCAAAAGGCAAAATTCATTAATTTTTTTAAATCCTTTTCAGTAAAATAATA
>CADBOE010000100.1 GCA_902796205.1 uncultured Ruminococcus sp.
CGGGTCTCACGTCGTTTCCTTCGGCGGTCAGTGCCGCGCCGATCCTCGCCCCGTCCAGAAAAAGATACAGTCCGCAATCATCGCACGCCGCCCTGAGGTCGGTCAGCTCCCGCTCCGTATAAACAGTGCCGCTTTCGGTCGCGTCAGAAATATACGCCGCCCGTATCCTCACCATGTGCTCGTCGCGGTTGTACCCGACAGCCCGGTAAACGTCCTTCGCGAGCAGCTTTCCGTCGGTACCGGGACAGGTAAACACTTTATGTCCGGTTCCCTCGACGGCTCCCGTCTCGTGTACGTTTATATGGCCCGTATCGCACGCGAGCACGGCTTCGTAAGGCTTCAGCAGATAAGACAGCACTGCGGCGTTGGTCTGCGTTCCGCCCTGCAGGAAAAAAACTTTCCCGTCCGGAATCCCGAAGCATTTCAAAATGAGTTTTTCGGCGTTTGCGGAATGAGCGTCGAGCCCGTAGCCTGTATTCTGCTCATTCATCGCCGCCATGATCGCTTTCATTATTTCAGGGTGAGCGATCTCGCTGTAGTCGTTGGTAAACCGGTAATTCATACGCCCTCCCGTGGATAACAGGTGTGGTTAAAACAGAAGCGTTTTTCCGCTTTTGCGCATTATATCACAAAATGCCGGGCAAGGAAATTGCGGAAACCGTTAATTACAGTAAAATTCCTGACAGGTACGAGAAACAGATCCTTTCAAAGTATCGTTTTTCTGATTGATACAGATTATTCTTTGTCCGCAAAACGGATTATCATACAATTCATCCGATCACGTCTATCGGAATCAACGGATATTTCAGCTTATAGATTATCTACATCCCATCCCGATAAAAAAGATAATACCGCCGATCAGACTGAGGATACTGCTAATAAGGAAAAAGACCATAATGTTTTTGATAGTATTGATATTTTTGTAGTTCCGGAACATAATAATTTTTTTAATATGTTCGTCCGGAATATTCCCGAAAAAGGTACGATAATGAGTAAGCTCATTCATAAGAGCGCCGGCAGCGCCCGCGAAGGCAGGTTTCTCCTTCGAATCCGCAGAGCCTGCGAAATCAGGCTCCTCCTTCGCGTCAGCTGCCAAAGCACTGCGCCGGACGAGCTCACTTTTAATAAAAGCTATCTCATCTTCTTCATAAGAACCGGAATCCGACTCGATAATACGTTTCAGCTCGTCGTCCGACCAAAAAAGAACCCTTCTTTTAATTTCTTCTCTCATTTTCCTTCATCTCCTTTTCAAACTCGATCTCGTCAAAAAAAATTGCATTTTCCCTCAGGGAGCGGGAGCAGACTAACTATTCAGACGGAGCGTCTTGTAAAAGAAGACGCAGGAAAGGAAAAATAAGTTTTGAGCAGATTCATCATCCGATTATCACCGCAGTTGCTTCCGCCTCTTCCATTGCGTGTCCCGGATATGGTACAATATCGCACGTGATACCAGCTGTGAACAGCACTCCGGAGGAAAATGCCGCCATGTCTGCAGAATTTGAGCCAAAAAAACTTGCCCTCGTCCGAACACTTCAGATACTCGAAAAGTACAGCGACTTCGACCATCCGCTGAAACAGGAGGATATCGTAAGATTGCTTGACTCGGATTACGGAATAAGCCTCGAGCGCAAAGCTGTCGGCCGCAATCTCTCGCTTCTGAAGGAGGCCGGAATTGATATCGAATCCTCGCATCAGGGGAGCTATCTGGCCGGGAGGCTGTTCGACGATTCGGAGCTGCACCTGCTCATAGATTCCGTTCTCGCCAGCAGACATATTTCCGCCGGACAGTCGCGCCAGCTGATCGACCGGTTGACAACGCTGTCCAGCCGTTATTTCAAAAAACGTGTAAAATACATCAGCAGCGTTGACCGCTGGGACAAGACGGACAACAAGAATCTCTTTTACAACATCGAAATGATCGACGAGGCGATCGAAGCCGGGAAAATGGTGCAATATGAGTACAACAAGTTCGGCCCGGACCGCAAGCTTCACAAGTCCTCCTTCGCGCGTGTCAGCCCTTATCAGCTCGTATTGAAAAATCAGCGTTACTACCTGATGGCGTTCAACGCGTACTGGAATCATATGGTCTATCACCGCATAGACAAAATAAAGAACATCGCGATCTGCGACTCCCCCGCCGTGCCGCTCAGGAGCATTCCCGGCTATGAACGCGGGTTGGATTTCAGGGATCTTACGACGTCGATGCCGTATTTCTTCAGCGACAAGCCCGAGAAGATAACTTTCCGCGCGGAAGAGTGGGTCATCGATCAGGCCGTCGACTGGTTCGGAAAAGAGATCGAGATCAGCGAAGCAACGCCGGCGTGCGGATCGGACGGGCACGATCATTTCAATATCACGGTCCGTTCAAGTCCGGGGGCAATGGTTTACTGGGCGCTTCAGTTCGCGGACGGCGTGGAGATACTGTCGCCGGACTCCGTCAGGCTGCGGGTGAAAAACGTGCTGGAGAAGGCAATTAATAATTATTCCGGAAGAAACCGGTAATCAGACTTTCTCAGGGCAGTTCGAGGGTGCGAGGCGTTCCGAAGCGCGTGTTGAGGCGCGTTTGTTGAGGTTGATCCATCGTGAATGGAGCAGGTTTCAGCCGCAGTTCCCCGAAAACACCGTTTTCACCCGGCAACTCAACCAATCCGCTTTAATTTAACAGCCTCTCCAGCATCCTCTCACGGTTATTGATAAACAATTCTGTAATCTTGTAACTCCCGGTATCTTCATAAGCGACCTGCCGAATCCGTCCGTCGTCAAAACTTAAAATCTCCGCGCCGGGAAGCGACAGTATGATCGGCGAATGAGTAGCAATGATGAATTGGCCGCCCGCTTTTGAGACGTTGTTGATTTCGATCAAAAACGACATCTGGCGCTGCGGCGATAACGCGGCTTCCGGCTCGTCGAGCAGATACAGGCCGCCTGGCTGAAATTTATCCTGCGCCAGTGCGAGAAAGCTCTCGCCATGCGAGCGTTCATGAAAATGCATCGGCAGATCATACTCTTCCTCGGCGGTAGCAACGTTATAAAAGCTTTCAGCACGCAAAAAATACCCGTTGCCGTTGCTTCGCATTCTGCGTTCTCCGCGGACTAACGATATTGCCTCACAGAGATCTGAATGCGAATCAGGCGTTTTGAAATTGTAATTGAGAGTACCGCCTTCGGGATTGAAGCCGTATGCTACAGCGATCGCCTCGAGCAAAGTGGATTTTCCGCTGCCGTTCTCGCCCACAAAGAAGGTAACTGAATTCGAGAATGACAAATAGTTCAGCGAGTTGATCGACTTGATTTTACGTAGATAACTGTCCTGCGGCAGCTTCTCCCGGTTGATCGATATTCCTCTGATCTGTAAAGCCGGGTCGCCCGTCCCGCTCCCGCTCATGGTCAACGCCTCCCTTTGTTATCGTAGTCAAAACAATCTTCCAATAAAAAGCCGGAAATATCATTCCGCTGCGTTCAATATGTTAAAGCAATTAACGTACCATAAAGAGTACGCATTTATCCGGTTCCGTTTCCGTTTCGGGTCGAAACGTGCGGCAGAAATGTCAAATGACAGCTCCCGCACCACCGAACATTATCCAAGCCAATCACCAAAAAATTCCTCGCAAAAACGCGTAAGCCGTGCCTCTCAGGCATCATAACAGCGCCAATAATTCATAAATAACACTGAATTATCAGACCGTAAAATCAGCTCTGCTCCTGATCCGCCGCCTGCTCCGCATAACCCATCTTCTCAGAAAGGTCATGCAGGCTCTTCGCGTACTGTGCCCCGGAGATGGCGCCTTTTTCCAGAAACGTATCCAGCAGGCGTTTCTGTCTCAAATATAGCTCATGATTTTTTTCATCGCGGGAAATGCATTCCCGCTCATCATGCCCGAAATCCACGTTCATAAAATACCCCGCTCAGATTCGCTTGATTACCCGCTCAGATTCGCTTGATTACCCGCTCAGATTCGTCGCCTCCGCGGAAGCTGATCCCGCATTGCCGCCTATTCTATCTCCGCGATCAGGATCTCCTCCCTGTCAAACGGGAGCCTGCCGGCCGTCCGCCCGTTACGGAAGTGGAAGGAGCCTCCGTGATTGACCGGATCGTCGTCGATCGGATTGATCATTAAAGTATCGCGCGCCGCCAATGCAGCCTGAGCCGCGTACTCATCGATCAGCCCGCCGTTCCATTCGTCGGGCGTAAAATTGACGTAAACCGGCCACACGAGCAGGTCTCCGGTCCTGAAGCGTTCGGGATGATCCCACAGATCGCCGCAAAGCGCAATCGTTATATCTTTCCCGCGCAGACGAAAAGCCCCGGTCTCGTCCCCTTCGCAATAATGTTCATCCGTTCTTGAGCGGTCCTTCCAGCCTTTCGAGATACGCCGGTAATTCCGCACGATACGACCGTCCGAAATGGCAACGCACGATGAATACAGCTTCCCGCCGGCCTTTTCGACGTATCCGGCGATCAGCGCGATGCCGTAGCGGACCGTCAGATCCCGTAGGCGCGACATTGTTTCCGACGACTGTTCAATAGCGACAAATTTGTCTTTTTCATAATCCCAGCAAAGAGATTCAAATCCCTGCAGGAACGATTCGCCGAAGCAGAGCAGGTCCGCTTTACCGGCAGACTGCTTCATGGCGCGTTCAATCTGCCCGATATTGAATTCGACGTTCCGGTTTTCGCACCGGTATGATACGAGGCCGATCCGCATGGCATTCCTCCGTAGATCCCCGATTATCCGCCCCGTACCGCGGCACGGCCGGGGGCGGTTAAAGATGATAAACTATTGCGGCGATTTGTCAAGTTAAAGCGCAAAAAAACAGCCTGAAAAAATCAAACCGACACAGCCACGTCGCACTCACGACGCTCTCCGTCGCACTCTCAGTCGCACTTTCGTCGAACTCCGACGCAAAAAAACAAAAAAACTGTTGCAATTTAAAAACCGAAGTGGTACAATACGCGTTGCCGGTTGAAAACGGCGTCAGATGATTGCGGAATTGTGTAATGGCAGCACGAATGACTCTGACTCATTTTGTCTGGGTTCGAATCCTAGTTCCGCAGCTCGAAAAAAGACCACGCGACGTTTGCGTGGTCTTTTTTTGCTGTCCGGCGGATCCGATGCGGCAGGAACAACCGCATCGCCGTATCACCCATACAGCCGAACCGCCGTATCACCGAACCGCCGTATCGCGGTAAACGGTCTGCCGGCTCTCTGCGGCGTCATTGATCGCCCGACGTCACTCTCATCCTCACTTTTTCCCGAAAAGGCCGAAAAGCGAAGAAAGAATGTTGCCGCCGCCTCCGGAGCCGGAGCCCGTAAGGCCGCCGATGACGCTTCCGAGATCTACGTTTGAAAGCAGATTCCCCATCAGTCCGCCGATACCTGCGGCGTTGTTCGACTGAGCGTCCGAGCCCGACGAAACCTGTTTGCCGAGCAGACTCATAAGAAGCGGCGCCGCGGCCGACAGGATGTTGCCCGCTTTATTCTCGCGGATGCCTGCCGTTTCAGCGGCTGATCTGATCTCCGATCCCGCGTTGCCGCCGAGCAGATGGCCGATTATTTTTCCGCCGTCCTTGAGGTCAACGCCGGAAAGAAACGACTTTACGTCGGCCGTGTCGTCTTTCGCGTGATCCGAAAGAGCGTTCACGAAGCTCTCCGCGGTGTCTCCGTCAGCCTGCGCTTTCGCGCCGGACAGCATTGCCGGAAGAGCTGACGAAAGAACGCTTCTGACGCTCTTCTGCGAGCAGCCCGCTTTCCTGCCGATGCCTTTCACAGCGTCGCTGCTTAGCATCTTGTTCATAAGTTCGCTGATATCCATTCCTTCTCACTCCTGTTCGTTTTATTACGTTCGCCGCGTTGATCGCGGACCGTTGAAGCAATCGATCGTTTGTTCATTCAATCAGTCGTCCGGTTTATGAACGGTCGGTATACCGCCTCTCCGCAGCCGGAATTGACGCCGCCGCTCACCCGTTCCGTCAGTTTTTCGCGCACCTGAGCTCTATCAGAGCGACCTCGGGCCGGTTGCACAGCCTGAACCCCGATTTGACGCCGAGTCCCGCCGTGATAAAATTCCACCTTCCCTGCGTTTTATGAAGCCCGTATGCAACGGACTCCTGCGGAAAAAGGCCGTAGCCTTCGAGGTAAACGGTCTTGAGAAGAGGCAGCCGGTATTGTCCGCCGAGCGTGTGCCCGGATATCGACATATCGAAATCGACCTCGCGGAAGCTGTAGCGGTTGACCGAGGCGAGCCTTTTGTCAACGTCATACGCGACGGGCGCGTGCGTCACGCATATGCTGAAATCCTTGTCCGAATCAAAATTGTACGTGTCGAAAAGCTTTTCGTAATAAGTGATCCCGGTGAGGAAAATGCGTGAATCGCCGGATTCGATCACCGTGAGCGGGTAAACGCATTTTGCGCCAAGGCCGTCGAGCGCTTCGGCGACGGGATTGCCCTCGATCTTCTCGATGCACATATTCCAGCCGTCGCGGGCCTTCATGGCGTCTGGGAAGTCCTTCGCCACGTCGTTTTCTCCGAGAACGTAATATATCGGTTTTCCGGACTCCGCCAGCGCCTCGATGACCTGTCTCGCCGGAGCAAACGAATCCGGATCGCCCGAAGCGTTAAGAAAATCGCCGGTCAGCAGCACGATATCGTATTTCAGATTTTTAACTTCTTCTATGAGGCGGCGGTTGTCCGTGCCGAACGAGCGGCCGTTGAAATCGGAAAGCTGAAGGATGCGAAAGCCGTCGAACGCTTCCGGAATGCGCCCGTCGCTCACCGTAACGCCTGTGACGCGGATCAAATGATTGTCCCTTAAAACGGCGAACGAAATACCCGCGACCGCAACCAGAAGCAGGATGACCGTTATCCACGGCCATCGCTTTTTTCTCACAGGTTCGACGACGAAATCCTGACCGGGATCCCTGCGTTTTTCCCTGCCGCGTTTTATTTGATTCTTTTTTGCGTTGGCGTCGTCAAATCTGAGTTCGCCTTCTCTGCGTGCGGCCAATTCGATCATCTCCCGGCTTCACTGCCGCGCGATATTATTCAGGCAGGCCGTTGCGTTTGTAAAGTATATAAAGACCCTGTATGAGGAGATTCGGATTGTGGAGGACTTTTTTGCGCGTGTGCCTGCTGATGACCTCCGAAAGGCCGCCCGTCATGACGACGAAAGCCTCCTGACCGAGCTCCTCCTCGAATCTGTCGATCATGCCGTCGAGCATCGACGCGCTCCCGTAAACGGCGCCTGATCTCATGCTGTCGTTTGTATTAGTGCCGATGGCCTTTCTGGGCGATTCGATGGCGATCTGGGGCAGCTGTGCCGTGTTTCTCGTAAGAGCGTTGAGCGCTGTTTTGAGGCCCGGCATGATAACGCCGCCTATCATATTTCCAGCCGCGTCAACGACGCTCATCGTCGTCGCGGTGCCCATGTCGATCACTATAAGGGGCTTGGGGTACATTGCTGACGCCGCGACGCAGTCGACCATCATGTCAGAGCCGAGCTGGGCGGGATTGTCGATCCGTATGTTGAGCCCCGTTTTTATGCCGGGAGCAACGAGAAACGGTTCTTTCCCGGTAAGGAGAGCGACCGCCTGACTGACGAGCGACGTAAGAGCCGGGACGACGGATGAAAGGATCGATCCCTTCACGGCGGAGCGGTCAACGTTTCTGATCGTGAATATTTCGTTTATCATCACGGCCAGCTCGTCAACGGTGCGGTCAATATCGGACGATATCCTCGCTATGAACTGAAGCTCTCCTGCCTCGAAAGCCCCGAGAACTATATTGCTGTTTCCGATGTCGATGGTCAAAACCACTGCTCTCACCTGCCCC
This sequence comes from uncultured Ruminococcus sp., assembly GCA_902796205.1. Taxonomy (GTDB): domain Bacteria; phylum Bacillota; class Clostridia; order UBA1212; family UBA1255; genus UBA1255. The sequence goes on from CADBOE010000100.1 coordinate 7,831, forward strand.
TTCGTCTCGTCTGCCGCGCGCCGCGGAACGTCCGGAAAACGATCCGGAACGGCTCCTGCGCGCCTTTCCGATTGTACCACAGATCAGCCCGGAAAGCAATCTTTCATAGCGGATATCCGGACGTTTCAGCCGGATGTGCCGCCTGCGGTGTAGGCGTGTGCAACGGTGTGGCAACGGGGGACGCAACGGGGGACGCAACGGGGGACAGACCCGGTTTTCGCCGCATCTTCCGCTGAAGCACAAATTGCCGGGAAGCAAGCTGCCGTAAGCCTTTTTAGGATTTATTTCCCGATATTTTCCGATTTGATCACAATATTTCCGGATATTTCCCGGCAATGGGAGGAATATCGATTCGGGGAGAGAACCCGGAGCTTTGATTCCGTTCCCGGGATGCTGCAACCGTGCTGCAACCGGGGACAGACCCCGGTTTTGGCCCTGTCCCCTGCAAGGGTGCAACGGTGGACAGACCACGTTTTCAGGCCAGGGTTTCCGGGAAATTGTTGCAATCCGAGAGGCGTTGGTGTAAAATGAAGAAAGCGGCGTTGACCATGGCGCCGACTGATTCATACGCTGCATCCCATGAGGGAGCAACAGTAAGGAGCTGATATTTCATGGACAGAAAAGTCAAATTTCTCGTATTCACATCCATCCTTGCGGCGCTTGTCATAGTGCTCCAGTACCTGGGCGGAATCCCGCTCGGACCGTTCTCGATAACGCTGACGCTGTTCCCGATCGTCGTCGGCGCCGTTGTGCTCGGACCTGTGCCCGGACTCGTTCTGGGACTTGTTTTCGGCGTGGTCGTATCGATATTGTCACTCACCGGCAAAGACCCGGGAGGTCAGATGATTTTCGCGGCGAATCCTTTTCTCGCGTGGCTTCTGTGCCTTCTTAAAGGCGCCATGGCCGGATACGTGCCGGCGGTCGCATTCCGCGGAATGAAGAAATTCAGATACGTCAACGAAACGGCGTACGCTCTCACCGGAGTTTTCCTGTTTCTGGCGGGAGTTTTCGCTTCGAGAAGCCTCGGAACGGCGGGAACGGGAACAAAGATAGCCGTGACACTGATCTGCGCCGTACTGGCCGGAGCGCTTCTTTTCGGCATGTACAAGCTGTTTAACGGGAACAACGCGGCATACTACATCGCCTCGATACTCGCACCGATCTGCAATACCGGAATATTCATCATATTCGTTTCGATATTCTTCCGCCCGGTCCTGAGCGCATGGTCAAACGGCTCGGATCTCGTGGTCTACGTGCTTACCGGTCTTGTCGGGCTCAATTTCATTGTCGAATTCGCCGTGTCGATAGTTCTCGCTCCGGCCGTTGCCGCAATTCACAAATACGGCGGCAGATACCTTTGATCCTTTGATTCTTTGATTCTTTGATTCTTTGATCCTGTGACCCTGTGATCATGTGATATTGTAATCATGTGATACCGTGATCCGGACGGATCCGGCGTCTCTCACGAGCCGTGTACGAGCCTGAAGGTGGCGAAAACGGGCAGATGATCCGAAATCATCGCGTTTTCGTCGCCGATCAGGAACGTTTCGTAGGAAAGAGCCTCAAAAAATCCGGAAGAATAAAAGATATAATCGATCGGCTCGCGGCCCGGGTTGTAGCTCGAGCCGTTTTTGTCGTAATTTGCAGCCATCGTTGACAGATGCTCGGCGTCAACCGTGACGGGAGAATCGAGGCGCGAATCGGAAAGGTTCAGCGTAAACGTATTGCCCGCCCCGTCCGTAACGGAGGAAAGCCCGGTCGCGAGCTTGTAAACGGCACGAACGTCCCCCGAAGACGTTGTCCGCCTCGAATTCAGATCGCCCGTCAGAAATACCGGTATTCCCGCAAAACGCGAGGCAAATTTCACGATGACGGACATCTGATCTTTCCTGACGGTATTCGCGACGGACGAGTCGTTTGCGCCGTTGTGGTCGAGATGCGTATTGAGATGTACGAATTCCGTATCGGTCTTTTTGTCTTTCAGGCGGACCCAGGTGCATATGCGCGGATAATTGGCCAGACGGAACGCGGAGCCCGCGGTTTCCGGAGAGTCCGAGAGCCAGAACGTGCCGCTGTCGACAAGATCGAATTTATCCTTGCGGTAGTATATCGAATTTGCCTCTCCCCCGGGCGTCCTCGCCTCGCCCAAACCCGCGTACGAGCCGTTGAAAACTTTCTTATCGAGCCACTCTATCCATTTTACCGTAACTTCCTGCATTCCGACCACGTCAGGCTGCAGGTCGTCAATGAGTTCGCGGTACATCGACGCTCTCGTTTCAAAAGGCGTCCCGTTTCCGTTTTCGGTCTGGACGTTGAACTGAAGCACCTTGAGGCGGTAGTCGTCAGCGCTCTGCGCCTCCACCGGATAGACGTCCCGCGAGCACGCGCAAAAAAGCGCCGGAATCAGCAGCGCCGCGGCGGCAATGACGAAACGCCTTTTAACGAACGTTCCGCTTCTTCCAAAAAATCCCTTGATTCTGTCGTATGCGGTTCCGGTTTTCATTCTTTTTCTCCAAAAACGAGTTCTCCGAAATATTCGGGCAGATGATAATCGGGCGACGGCGAGCAGATCCTGTGCCAGACCGTGTAGTACAGCTCAGGTGCGTCGTCGCAGCACGTATAAAAATTGCAGCGCAATACGTCTCCCGGGCGCGGATCGCGAAAGTCCGGCGAACGGCGGCGTATGAAATCGTACGGGATCCTGTACGAGACCTCCCAGAAGTCATCGTTTCTGTTGCATTTCATAGAAAAAAACGAATTGCAGGCGATATCGGGATCCGTTAGCAGCCTGCTTCCGGCTCTCGTGCCGTCGGCGCTGAAGCCGATATACATCACGCCGTCCGGGTTGACCTCGAAATTAAAATAGGCGTTGTTCCCGAAGACAGGCGCGAAGAAAAACTCGAGGCACGAATCGCGGCAGACGGGGTCTCCGAATTGTTTTCTCTCCGAAATGATATTCTTCTCGAAAGCGCGCATCCGGACGTAAAGCGCCCCGTCGTCGTACGAGAGCTCGGCGGCGGCTGTGTGAAGAGCCTCCCCGTCCTTTCTCCACGGCATTATCCCTATTTCGGCGGACGTGCGGAAAATCCTGTCGCCGTCACCGGCGTCATCGCGCGCGTTTCTGGCGAATATCATGCTTCATTCCTCCCTGTCGAAGCGGTACGGGGTCTGCTCGATCGACTCGGGTCCGCGGTCGAGAGCGACGATACCGGTGCGCGCGAGCTCGATCAATCCGTACGGCCGGAGCATGTCAATGAGAGCTCCCGTCTTTCCTCCGTCTCCCGTAAGCTCCACGGTCAGCGCCTCCGGCGTCAGATCCACGACTCTCGCCCTGAACACTTCGGCTATCTGTATGATCTCCGACCTGATCGCGGC
>CADBOE010000101.1 GCA_902796205.1 uncultured Ruminococcus sp.
GCTGCTCCTCGTCTTTTCCCTGAACGTCTGGAAGACCGCCGCGCCAGATGTTGTCAAACGTGGTCAGAATATTGTTGGAGGGAAACATCCGTTTCCTTGAAAGAAGCGATGGGAGTGAGAAATCCAGATCTTCATCCGGACTGATACCCAGTTTCTCTCTTGTGGAAAGGCTGTACATCTTCAGGACGCACAGACGTCCGGCGAGTGAATCGCCAGCACGCTTCACAAGCTTTTTGCTCTGAGAACCCGTCAGCCAGAACTGTCCGCGTTCGTCGCTCGAATCGCATATGATCTTTATTTCTTCGAAAAGCTCCGGTGCCTTCTGAACTTCATCAATCAGAATAGGCGGACGGTATGTCTGCAAAAAGAGTCTCGGCTCCGTCTGGGCAAGTGAGCGAAGCTGTGTATCGTCCATTGAAACGTATGTCCTGTTCTGACCTTCTGCGAGATGCCTCAGCATGGTGGACTTGCCGACCTGCCTGGCGCCTACCACCATCACGGCCTTGAATGACTCACTCATGTGTAGAAACTTTCTCTCCAGATCTCTTTTGATGTACTCCATTCTGTCCTCCGGGATAAGTGTAATTTTTAACTGCACTTTATTTTAACACCGATTACCTCGTTTATCAAGAGGCAGAGAGGAATTTCCGGTCTTATTTACTGCTTCAAACTAAGAGTTTACAGAAAGTTTTCCGGTTTTCAGCTTTTTCTCGGGATGATGAGCTTTCTATATTACGCTTTACTTTTTGCAGAAAAAATGATAGAATACATAGGAGAGAGATTGCCCGGCGGAGAACGGATCTAATCGGTACTTCCGTCCGGCGCCTGATTTATTTACAAAAGACAAACGGAGAAATAGAAATGTTCAAAGAGGGTTTAAAAAGATTTCTGAAGGCTCACGGCATCGCCGTCGCGGCCGTATTGATACTTTCGGCAGTTCTTAAATTTGTTCTTCATTACTCGTTTATACTGAGCTTTATTATACTTCTCGCCGCATATTTCGGCATAGGATTTGCCATAGAATTGATCTCTGAAAAATACAGGCTCGCAAAAGCCGGAAAGCAGCTCGGGAACGGCGCCGGAAATCAGGCCGTCACGCACAGACGTGATGCGGGAGAAGAACCGCGTCCGGCGGGAAACAGCACAGAGGTCCGGTCCGACGTCCGTCCGGCGGCAAATGAGATCCCGGCTCCCGGAAGGAATGCGGGAACCGGCTCGCGCAGGCTCAGAAAGCTTTCGTCCGATATCCGCTCGATCGAGAAGGACTCTCCCGGCGCGGAAGGCGGCACCGGAAGTGCGAGAAATGATTCCGGCGTATTTTTCGAGAGGAAGAAGGAAAAGAAGATCGGCTATCGCGCCGAATCCTTGAAAGAAAGGCGCGGAGCGGTCAGAAGCGACGTTTTCGGCTCTGATGACGCCGCAGGAGAAAATACGAGCGAATTCATAAAAAACAACGATCTGACTTTCAGAAAATATGCCAGGCGCAACGCTTCGACGACGGCTAAAGACGGACCGGATATAACGGCCGGTGATGCGGAAGACGGCCGCGACGCCGTTGACACCGTCGTTATGCCCGGAATACAGGCTGCGGAAGGCGCGTTTGCCCCGGGCGGCGAAAATGATGCGGCAGATCGCGACGCAGGCGACGCGCCCGAAGCGGACGTTCCTGCCGGGACCGGGAATTCGACCGGCATCGGATCCGCCGGAGCGGACAACGGCGCACCCGGCGTGACCGGAAGCTCCGTGAGCGAAGGCTCCGCCGCCGGAAACGGCGAAGAAACCTCCCCTGGCGTCGACGGCGGCAGAGAGGACTATCTTCTTTTCGACAGCCCCGACATAGCGGGGGATACGGAATTTTCCGAAGGGATCACCGAATCGGTCAACAGGATGATTGACGAGAACCGGCCGTTCGTGCAGCGCAGGAAATATATTCTGTCCGGAGCGGCATATCACGATTCCCGGACGAACGGAACGAACGACCCGGCAAAAGAGCCGGAAGAAACGCTTTCTGCTGATCAATGGGAATTGAGATCGCATATTTCAAAAGATATCAGCAAAGGGGAGTCCATTTTCGACACCGGTCCGGATCCGGAAACTGAAGATATGGTAAACCCGGACAAGACAGCCATCGACAGGCTTTTCGGAAGAAAAGACGACGTAAAGCCCAAAAAGCCGTCGCTTGAAGAATACAGAAGACGCTCCGAAAAACTGAATCATCCGGTGCTGAATTTCCGGCGGAGCGGTGCTTCTGCTGACGCGGGCGGTGAAAAAAACGATTCCGCAGCTGAACCGGACGGCGAAAATGCCGCGGTGAACGGCGAGACACGGTCGCGGATCCCGGCCCGGACTCCGGCTTTGACGAAACAGCAGGAACAGACGCCGCCTCAGACGCAGCCACAAACGCAAACGCAAACACAGGCGCAGCCTCGGATCGCCGCCGAAAGCGCTGCAAAAGCGGAGGACGAAGGCGAAATGATACGCCCTCTCATTGACCGTGAGGAGCCTGAGCGCAAAGCCGTAAGGCAGATCAGCAGGAAATATCAGATACCGCCGGTGGATCTGCTTTCGGGACCGCGCGGGACGGACAATACGGGGACCGTAAACGCCGAGGATGATCCGAAGGCGCAGAAGCTCATTTCGACTCTCGAAAGCTTCGGGGTCGGAGCCAAGATAATCGGCATTATGAGAGGCCCCGCCGTTACGAGATACGAGCTTCAGCCGAATCCCGGAGTGAAAGTCAGCAGGATAGTCGCTCTCGCGGACGATATTGCCCTTAACCTGGCCTCCACCGGGGTGCGCATCGAAGCGCCTGTTCCCGGCAAAGAGGCCGTCGGGATCGAGGTGCCGAATCAGCAGGTGGAGATAGTCGCGCTCAGACAGGTGATCGAGAGCCCCGAATTCCGATCGTCGCAGTCCGCGCTGAGCGTTGCCCTCGGACGCGATATCGCCGGAAAGAATATTGTCGCAGATATTTCAAAAATGCCGCATCTTCTCATTGCCGGAGCCACCGGCTCGGGAAAGAGCGTATGTATAAACACCATCGTCGCCAGCATTCTTTACAAATCCGGTCCGGCCGACGTCAGGATGATAATGATCGATCCGAAGATAGTCGAGCTCGGAGTCTATAACGGGATTCCGCATCTGCTCGTGCCCGTCGTTACGAATCCGAAAAAAGCCGCCGGCGCCCTGAGCTGGGCCGTCGGTGAGATGGAGAGAAGATATACCGCGTTCTCGGAACACAACGTGAGAGACATCCGCGCGTACAACGCTCTGGCGGCGAAGGAAACGGGGATCGCCAAGATGCCGCAGATACTCATCATAATCGACGAGCTCGCCGACCTGATGATGGTCGCGGCGAAAGAAATAGAAGAGTCGATAATCCGGCTCGCGCAAAAGGCGAGGGCGGCAGGTCTTCATATCATAATCGCCACGCAGAGACCTTCGGTGGACGTTATTACCGGACTGATCAAGGCGAATATCCCTTCGAGGATCGCTTTTGCCGTTACCTCGCAGATCGACTCGAGAACTATACTCGACGGAGGCGGAGCCGAAAAGCTGCTCGGGCGCGGCGATATGCTTTTCCATCCCATCGGGATGTCGAAGCCTCTGCGCGTTCAGGGAGCATTCGTTTCTGACGCCGAAATAGAGGCGCTCGCGGACAACGTCAGGAACAGCTACGGTACTGCCGAATACAGCGAAGAAATTCAGTCGTCGATAGATCAGAAGGAAAAATCACAGCCCTCGGGCGGCCAGCAGGGAGACAATGCGGACGACGACGCGGGAGCAGATCTCGAAATGATCGAGGCCGCGGCGCAGCTCGCACTTGAATACAAGCAGCTTTCGACTTCGTTCCTGCAGCGGAAATTGAGGCTCGGCTATTCGAGAGCGTCGAGAATAGTAGACTGCCTGGAAGCCGAAGGACTGATTTCATCGGCGGACGGAAGCAGGCCGCGGCAGCTTCTGATGACGAAGGAAGAATGGGCTGCGAGAAGTCCGCAGGAGACCGGCGCTGCGGGCGCCGGGGAAGGGAGCGCGTCATGATCAGAGGAATATCGCCTGTAATTCCCTCGCCGCGTAAGGCCGCCGTGAGCGAAAAAGTCATTACCGTACCGGCGTCGGTCGTATGCCCGCCGGACGTTATGCCTGCCGCCGAAGCATTTGCGTCGTATATGCGCGCCTCGGGGATAGAGGTGACCGTGCGTGCGGAGGATGAACCCTTCGCAGACGTGACGGGTCCGGACGCGGAAGGCTCAGTGGCGCGCGGCATCGTTGCGCTCCGCGTTTCCGGTGCGGAGCAGGAGAGTTATACTATCGAAGCGCGGAACGGCTCCGCCGTCGTAAAGGCTTCAGGCTTCCGCGGCTTCTGCCGCGCGTTCGCGTCGCTCTGGCAGGCTTCGGAGGCGTCCGGAAACGGCTTTGTGAATCTTCATTACAAAATGATCGACGACGGGCCCGAGAACGGGTACAGAGGGCTGATGGTGGATCTCGCCCGGTTCCGTCACCCGTTCGGATATCTTAAAGCATACGTGGATCTGTGCTGGGCATATAAATTGTCCGTGCTCCACCTCCATTTTACCGACGACCAGAGCTATACGCTTCCGAGCAGGATCCTGCCGAAGCTTTCCACCCCCGGGAGGAGCTATTCGCCTGAAGAGATCGCGGAACTGACGGAGTATGCGGCGGCGAGAGGCGTCGATATCATGCCTGAAATTGACGTTCCCGGCCACAACGCGTGCTTTTCGGCCGCGTATCCGGAGCTTTTCGGCACACGCGGCATAATTTGCCAGCACGAGGACTCCGTGAACAAGATAGCGGAGCTTTTCGACGAGCTTTGCAGGATGTTCCCGCGTTCAACGATGATACACGTGGGCGGCGACGAGGCCAATCTGAAAAACTGGCTCGACTGTCCGGAATGCATGAAATACGCGAAAAAGACCGGCGCACTGAAGGACGGAGATACGGACACGGACGTGTGCGACAGACTTTACGTCGATTTTATCGTAAAAATGGCTGAAACCGTGAGAAAAAACGGTAAGAAGCCCGTCGTATGGGAAGGTTTTCCGAAATCGATGAACGGCAGCGTACCGCGGTATATCACGGTGATGAGCTGGGAAAATTACTATCAGATCACCCCCGATCTGCTCGAAGCGGGATTCGATATCATTAACTGTTCCTGGAATCCGATGTATATTGTGGCGCCTGACGTGAAATGGACGCCGGAGGAAATATGCTCGTGGTCGATATACAGATGGATACCGGTGCATCCGGGCTCTCCTTTTTCCGGAAGCTCTTACGAATGCGAGCCTTCCGGTCAGGTGAAGGGAGGTCAGCTGCTTGCCTGGGGAGACAGGCTGCCTGCGGCTTTTCACGACGACGACGAAGGAAGCCGGGCGGAACTCGGTCTCATACTGGACAGGATCCCGTACCTCGCTCAAAATACGTGGCATAAATCGGAACGTTTAGTGTATAATGAAACGGCGGAAGCGGTATCGGAGCTGAAACGGAAGGTCGCCGCCCTGATATCCCGCAATATTGATAAATGACCGGCGCACGCCTCAAGAGAATATTATGACTGCTGAAAATCTTATCTCGGAAATTAAATTGCTGAATGAGATATCCGGATTCGCCTGCGGGCTGGCCGACTCCGGCGGGACCGTTCTTTACTGTCCGGAGGGGGTCTGCCGTCAGTCGAAAGTGAAGCCCGGTGACGCCGAGTTCAGAACCGTCGAAATACAGGAGAAGGACGGCAGCGTGTTCGTATTGTTTGCCGCCGATCCAGGTGACGGCGCCGGGACTTCGCTGACCGATTCCGCTTTGAGGCTGCTCGCGCTCAAGCTTTCTTCGGTCCGTGAAAGTTCTTCGTCGAGAGCCGATACGCTTTCCGGGATCCTTGAAGAACGCGAGGGCTACGGACCGGAAAAAGCGGAAGGGCTTTTCAGAAATATCAGCCCCGAGGACAGATACGTGCTGCTGCTTTTCGAGATCCCGGAAAGAAGCAGCGCCGGAGGACAGAAGGACGAGGCGCTGGCCGTCATATCAGGTATCTTTTCCGAGGAAAACGATTTCGCCGTATCGTCGTTCTTTTCCGACGGCAGGGAGTACGCCGCCGTGCTGTGCCGCTTTGCGTATGCCGGGACCGACGCAGGCTCGTACTGCGATGAAGCCGAGAAATTCGCTCTCGGAGCCGTCGGCACTGTCGGCGCGGAGGCTATGATTTTCACCAGATCCGCCATCAGCGACACGGCAGCCTCTGCCGCGGATATTCCGGTAATGCGCACGCAGGCGCTCGAGGCGCTCCACGCCGGAACCGTTTTCGATTTCAGCGGCGGCTGTCTCAGATATGACAAGCTTGCTCTCGAGAGGCTCATATGCTCGCTTCCCGGCCCGATATGCCGCGAATTCGTTGCCGCCACTCTCGGACCGCGGATAACGGAGGAGAGAGGCGCGGACGAGCTGCTGCGCACGGTGCGGGTTTTCCTTGACGCCGACCAGAACGTGAGCGAAGCGGCGAGGAAGATGTACATTCACCGCAATACGATGACATACAGACTCGAAAAATTCCAGAAGCTTACCGGACTCGACTGCTCGTCCTTCGGCGACGGCCTCAGAGTCAGGATGGCCTTGCTCATACTTCAATATCTCGGAGAGATCTGAGCGCCGAAGGAGAGGAGATTTTCAATATGGATCAGAACAATACCGTAACGGAACGCCGCCAGACGATGATCATGTTTAAGAACGTAAGCAAGGTCTACGGCAACGGCGTGACGGCGATAAACAACCTCAATATGCGTATTTTCAAGGACGAATTCGTTTTCCTGATGGGCGCGAGCGGCGCGGGAAAATCGACTCTTATAAAGCTTCTGATGAAAGAGGAGGAGCCGACCGACGGCAGGATATTCGTGAACAACCGCGATCTTTCGCAGATAAAAAAAGGCTCCGTGCAGCGTTACAGGCGGCAGATCGGCGTCGTTTTCCAGGATTACAGGCTGCTCGAGAACAAGACCGTTTTCGGCAACGTCGCCTTTGCGATGGAGATCATGGGAAAATCGAGAAAGGACATACATGAAAAGGTCGGGGCCGCTCTTTCGCTCATGGGGCTTTCGAAAAAGGCGGACGAATTTCCGAGAAATCTTTCGGGCGGAGAGCAGCAGAGGGCGGCTCTCGCGAGGGCGATCGTAAACTCACCGAGAATACTTATCGCCGACGAGCCTACGGGAAACCTTGACCCCGCGAACGCCGAACAGATAATGTACCTTCTCGATCTCATCAATTCGCAGCATACGACCGTTATCGTCGCGACTCACGCCCAGGAGATGGCGAGAGGAATGGGAAGACGGATACTTTATCTCGACCACGGCGAAAAAAACGAGGATCTTTCCTCGGCGGGAAGCGCTTCACACGGCGCGACAAGAAAGGCCGACGACCGTAAGGAAAGCGGTCTGTTTACCGAAGAAAATCTGCTTTTCGGGAAGGGAGGCGACGACGGTGAATAAGCTCAGAGCGTTCTTCTATATCATAAAACTGAGCCTCGAGAATCTCGTAAAAAACTGGTATATGCTCCTGGCGTCCGTCTTCGTGCTCTTCACCGGAATGTATATAATGGGGACCCTCATCATATCTTCAAGCAGCATAAGCTCCATTCTGAACGAACAGGCGGAGCATCCGGAGGTAGAGATAATTTGCAGAGGCGAGGTGTCCGACGACGAGAGTCTTCTCATATACAGGGCGATCCTTGCCGACGAGCGCGTCGACGCGGCCGTCATGAATACGAAGGAAGATAATTTCCGGAAAATGAAAGAGACGCTGAAGGGCTACGAGGAGATTTTCCAGTACGAAAACGCAAGCAGCGACGTACTCTACGTCTCCTTCGACATCAAATTGAGATCCGCCGCCGAGCTCGAAGGCTTTTCCGAGGATATGCGCAGAGTGACCGGAGTCGAAGAGGTGCAGGACAACGATTCCATATACAAGTATTTCAGAGCGATCAGCAGCGTCGTGAGAGTCGTTACGATCGCGGCGATGATAATAATGGGATTTTTCTCGGTTCTTCTTACGGTGAACACGATACGCCTTACCGTGCTCGCCAGGAGGAAGGAGCTGAGGATAATGAGAGATCTCGGCGCCTCCTACGCTTTCATGCGCGGTCCTTTCGTGGCGGAGGGCGTCACGATCGGCCTGATAGGCGCGCTTCTTTCTTATCTTGCCGTGAAAGGAACGTATTCGTATCTTTCGAAGCTCCTTGAAAGATCGGGCAGCACGATCAGAGAGATCATAAATCTTAAACCGTTTTCCGCTTATTCTGCCGGACTGGCATTCGGATTTATTCTCGGCGGCCTCGCCGTCGGACTGATAGCGAGCATGCTGGCTATCAGAAAATATATCGACAATGAAAGAGATGACGAAAAATGAGATTATACAGCGTCAGGAACACATCGTCCGGCGAGCGCGGTGAATCCGGGCCCGACGGCAGGAACATACGTCTCAGCGGCGTCGCGCTTCTGCTGATCGCCGTCCTGCTCGTTGCCGTCACGGCCGCAGTGTGCTTCGCCGTCGCGGGCGGGATATACTCGCGCAAGCTTGCGAAGGAGAACGCGTACAGGGTACTGTTCCCGTCCGACACGGATCCTTATAAAATCGCCAAATATCAGGACGTGATAGATTATATCGGGAGCAATTTCGCACTCGAATACAAATCGGACGAGCTTGTCGAAAACGCCATAAAGGGGTACGTTTCGGGCCTCGGCGACAGATATTCGTACTACATTGAGCCCGGACAGTTCGAGCAGTACGACAGCTTTCTGACCGGCTCTTATACCGGCATAGGGATCGAAGTGAGCTTCGAGGGCGACGTCATGACCGTCACCTCCGTCATGCCCGGCACGCCCTCCGAGGAAGCCGGTATCGCGGCCGGAGACGTTATAGTAAGCATAAACGGCATGAAGGCCGAAACCATCGACCGCACGCAGCTCGGAAGCATTATGGGACAGGAGAATTCCGTCGTCCGGATGACTCTTAAAAACCCTGCGGGCGAGGAATGCGAGGTTGAAGTGACGGTGGCCGCCATAAACAGGCAGTCGGTGTACGGCTTCGGATACGAAGACGGCGTCTATTATATCAGGATCGAGCAGTTCGACAGCGATACAGGTTCCGAATTCGAGAAAATGATCAACGCCGCTTCTTCCGGCGGTATGAAGGCTCTCGTTCTCGATCTCCGCAATAATCCGGGGGGCTTCGAGAGCCAGGCGGACAAGGTGGCCGATATCATTCTCGGAAAAGGGCTGATCGCTTACGCCGTCGACCGCGACGGGAAGAGATGCGCCGAGATAATGTCGGATGAAGGCGAGATAGGCGTGCCTGTATGCCTTCTCGTAAACGGCAATTCCGCCAGCGCGTCCGAGCTCGTGGCCGGCGCGTTCAGGGATTTCAAAAAAGGAACGATCGTCGGGAAAAGGACTTTCGGAAAGGCGATAGGGCAGCTTTCGAGGTCGTACAAGGATGACGGCAGCGGCGTTGTGATCACGGTCGCGACGTATTTTACGCCCTCCGGCGAATGCATACACGGCGTCGGCATCGCTCCGGACGTCGAGATATCCCAGAAGTCCGGTTATGAGAATACGCCTCCGGCCGACATACCGGACGGCGAGGACGCTCAGCTTGAAAAGGCGCTTGAGATAGTAAGAAAAGCTGCCGGATGATCATTTTGTGAAAAGGGTCTTATATGTACGAAGGACTGGCTCTGTTTTACGATTCTTTTACGCGTGATATTGATTACGGGGCGATAGCGCGGTTCGCCGGAAAGCACATTCTCGGCTGCGCGGCTGCGAAGCGTGCGCTGTCGCGGGGGGAGAGACCCATTATCCTCGACTGCGGCTGCGGAACGGGAAAGCTTCTCGACCGCCTCGGCGACGGATTCGACCGGATCGGTCTCGATATTTCCTATGAAATGCTGAATAAGGCGAGGCAGGATTCGGGAGACGGTATATTGTGGCTTTGCCAGGACATGTGCAGGATGGATCTGTACGGGAGCGTGTCGGCGATATTGTCGATGACTGATTCCGTCAATCATATATTGACCGCGAAAAGGCTCGCGGCTTTTTTCGCACGCGCGCACAATTTTCTCGACCCGGGCGGAGTCCTCATTTTCGATATCGTCACGCGAAACAGATTCGGGGACGGCAAAAACGAATTCGTCTGCTTCGACGACAATGAAGACGAGAGCTGCTTCTGGACGGGTAAATTCTATCCGCGCAGCGGTCTTCTGAAATATGACGTATCTCACTTCAGACTGGTCGATGCGGAAAAAGCGCTTTACGCGCGCACCGACGACACCGTCACGGAGAAGATATGGGACGGCGGCCTGATCATTGAATTGCTCGGGAAAGCCGGCTTCGCACCGGTGAAAACGTATCGCGCGGGGCGGGGCGGGGCTCCGGAAGGATCGACCGGAAAAGACAGACTTTATTTTGTCTGCGTGAAGGGGCCGCGCGGACGGGCGCCGGATGCGGACGATCATCATACGGGGGGATAACGAAAACATGAAAACGGATTACAATATAATAACCGGTATATGCGCGGACGGGATGGCGCGCGTGATAGCCGTGGATTCCACCGCGACCGTTCAGCGGGCGCTCGAGATCCACAATACGACGCCGGTCGCGACGGCGGCGCTCGGAAGAACGCTTACGTGCGCGTCTCTTTTGTCGTCCGGACTTAAAAACGATACCGATTCGGTGACGCTTTCGATCAAAGGCGACGGACCGATCGGCGGGATACTGGCCGTATCGGACAGGTTCGGAAACGTAAGGGGATATTGCTCCGATCCGCGCGCCGATCTCCCTTTGAATTCCGAAGGAAAGCTCGACGTCGGGGGCGCGGTCGGAAAAGGCGTCCTGACGGTCATAAAGGATCTCGGGCTCAAGGAACCTTACAGCGGCACGACCGAGCTCGTTTCAGGCGAGATAGCGCAGGACGTGACCTATTATCTGGCGGCCTCTGAGCAGATACCGTCCGCCGTCGCCGCCGGCGTGCTCGTCGGACCGGACGAAAACGCTCCCGCCGGATACAGCGTGATCGCAGCGGGAGGATATATGGTCCAGCTAATGCCGGGAGCTCCCGACGAGCTGGCCGATACGATCACCGCCGCCGTCGGGGCGATGCTTCCGGTGACTACGCTTATCGGAGCGGGCGCGACGCCTGACGATATATGCCGCGACCTGCTTCGCGGACTTGATTACAAAGAGGAGACGCGCGGTCAGTGCGGCTACAGGTGCGTTTGCTCAAGAGAACGCATGGAGGCCGGGCTTCTGAGCGTCGGGAAACGTGAACTCAGACAAATAATGCTCGAGGACAAAGGCGCCGAGACCGTTTGCCACTTCTGCAACAAAATATACAGATTTGACGAAAACGATCTCTGGAAACTGCTGACAGGGAAACGTTGAAGAAAGGTTGTTTGCAAAATGAATCAATTTACAAGAAAGCTGGTGTTGATACTTATGTGTGCCGGAATTATTTTCACCGCAGGATGCGGCAACGGCGGTCAGGGAGAGCGGAGAGGTACCGATGCGCCTGAAGAGCCGACGGCCGTTCCCACCGCCACACCCGTGCCGAGAGACGTTTCCGCCGATACTCCTGCCGCGGGATCGATGGTGTACGCGAACGAAATGGCGAACGCCGTTCAGGGGTATTATCCGACCGCGAAACGCGACGTCTACGTGTTGAAAAACAAGACGATGACGCTGACGCACAGACTGTTCGGAGAAGGCGGAGCGGGGCTTGAAACTTTTTCCGACGCCGGCGGAAACGCCTATTTCGGCAGCTCGTTCGATACTTACGTTATCGATTCCTCCGGAAACGAATGGACGGAAAGGTTTTCCCCGGGAAGCGGAAGAATAAACACGACGAGGCTCGGATATTACTATTATGAAGCTCACGTGAGAGATCTCGGATTCGGCAGAGAAGGAAAAGCTTATTCGGATGCACGTGAAATCGCGGACTTTTCGAAACAGTGGAGAGCGAATGACGGCAGCGTCAAGACTTATCCGGGCGAGGGGAAAGCCGAGTTTACGGTTTCTTCGGCGCATGATCCGTACTTCGTGGTTGACGGCTTCAGCGTTCCGGGCGACAAGGTTACTCATATAGAACTGACGATGTCCGTGAAGGGGGCGGCGTCGAGAGTCGAATTGTTCGTCAACGACGGAAACGACTTCAATCAGAAGCAGGCTCTTTCGTTCTCCGTCTATGCTGACAAGGAAAGTCACACGTATCTCATAGATATTTCGTCGATACACAAGAACGGCCCTCTCACCGGGCTCAGATTCGATATAGGAGAGAACGTCGGCGACGTTATCACGGTCACGTCCGTCAGGACGCTAAAGCCGGATGACTCGACGCCCGCCCTCAAAACCGAAAAAACGTATCATACGTTTTCCGACAAGCTGCACCAGCAGTTCAGAATTGTCGCATACGAAAAGATCGAAAATATAACGGAATTCGGAATGGTATGGAACGTGGACGCCTCGTCTGTTGACAGCGTTATGATACGTGACGCGAACGGCAATCATTCCGATCTGAATTTCGACCCTGCCACGGTGGAATTTGTGGCATTCGATTTCAAAAACGCCGGAATATGCGGAATAATCATTCCGTCCGACGGGGATACGAAGGAAGTCACGGTGACTCTTTCGGAAGGCCGCTATACAGTCCGTCAGAAATACGCCGGACGCCTCTCTCTCAGAAACAAGAGCCATGCTTCCGTGGCAAACAGGCTCTACAACGACGCCACCCATTCTTTTGAGGGGATAGAGCGCGAAGCGTATATCGAAAGGAATCCTCTCGGAAGAGACGATATTAAAATTACGGGAACGGACGCGAAAGCGAGATTCAAAGGATACGACGCGGTCCGCGGCGTTTATCTCTTCACGATGGACGGCACTACGTTCAACACGGCCTACCAGAAAGAGAACAACAACAGATATTTCAGCGCTTCCGTATCCGTGCAGAACGGCGACCGCGACCGCAAGCTGTATCTCGATTTCAACTCCTCCTCGGAATGCCTTGAGTGCGGCGTCATAACCGATGAAAACGGTACTCTTCTGCCGATACCGGTCATGGTATGCAAGAATTTCACGTATGAAAAAGAGGAACCGGTGTACGATCCGACGGACGTTCCGTATTCCGACACCTTCTTCCCGCTTTCTCTGACGGCGGGCGAGAAGACGGCGTTTACTCAGTATCATCTGTATCAGAACTGGGGAGTGTTCCCGCTCAAGCAGCTGTCGTCCATCCAGTTCCACGTGAGTTATTACCATCTCTCGACCGGTGTTACCGAGTCGAACTGCATCGCTCCGTATTACGTTTACGGACGCGACGGCTGGACGCTTCCGGATTTTCGCGGAGCGAGCGGCATAATGTGGCCAAATCAGCCTCAGTTCACCGCCGGCGGCCACAACAAATTCGTATCGTACCGCGACTCCGACGGAACGGTTATCAGATCGGAATATACGAAGAGCAACATTCTTTCGTACGGCCCGGTCTACGCTGACCTCGAATATTCATATAAAGCGGATTCCGGTGAATATGAATATACGCTGAGACATACCGAATTTCCGCAGACGGACGAGAACAGGACGTATTACACGCTCTCCCTGCGGTTCCTGAAGGATACGTCGTTTGACAGCGTGCGGGACGACTTCACGCTCCATTATTTCGACAGCCGCGACCAGCATTTCGGGAAGCTCAGCTTTACCGGCGGGGACGGAACCGTGGAAACCGTCGCTTCCGATTTCTCGAAAAGGAATATGAGCACGGCGAAGCTCGCGAAAGACAGGTTCTGGTTCGCTTTCTATGGCTCGGATCACGAGGATTGCATGAACGAAGCTTTCATCATGAAAAAATATGATATAAAGCTGGGCGGAGAGCAGTGGAACGGAGGCTTCGTGCTCAGACACGGGTACGACGGAGTAATGTATAATATAAGCGAGCTCAGTCTCGATCTCGGAAAGCATACGTTCAGGAAAGGCGATACTATCTATCTGGAGTTCCTGCTCGTGCCGTGGGGCAATACAGATCACGATACGTATTCCAACGTTGAAAGAATGTTCGAGGATTCCGTTCTGAAGCCTCTGAAGGTCGACGTGAGGACGGGCAGGCTCGTCGACGAGCCGTTCCTGCCGCATATCGTCTGCGAAAACAATTATGCCGAATTCACCGTGAGCGGCGGCAGAAACAAAAACGCCGTAAGGATCGACGGATTTACGTCTCTCGCAAAACCCGTGATCGAAAAGCTGAACGCGTCCGGCGAGTGGGAACCGTACGAAACGAGCGTGAAGCCGTTTGACGGTTACGGCGTTCAGTACGTCCTTGACGGCACGTACGCGTATTCGTTCATTTTCGAGCAGGAGAGCCCGGACGGATCCTCGACGTTCAGGATCAGAGCGTGACGCCGCTGGACTGGCCTGCCTCCGCTGAAGCCGGGAGCGGCCGTGAAAAGCCGGGAGCGGGCGTGAAAAGATCAGCGTGAAAAGATCAGTGTTGACTTTTCCGGCCGCAAAATGCGATAATGTGACTATCCTAAAGAAGGGTGGAGATCTAATGAAGAAGTTTATTGCAATCGTAACTGTTTGCATGATCGCTCTCTCCGCGTTTTCGGCGTCTGTA
>CADBOE010000102.1 GCA_902796205.1 uncultured Ruminococcus sp.
GTTTTATGAAACCATTTGCCTGAAGGGCATCCGAATCATCCGGATGCCCTTTTTATTATGCCTACCCTAATTACCAGCCTCGGCTGTTTACATAGATAAAACAATAATAGTTTCAAAAGGAGCGAAAACAAATGAAACAAAGAATCATCCCACTGTTACTGGCGCTTATGCTGCTGCTTCCGGCGCTGACCGGAGCCCTGCCCGCGGTCGCCGCAGAAGAAGGCTTCCGTGTAGGGCGGACTTTAAAGGTGACGCTTGGCGGCACCGGCGGCGAAGAGATCATCTACCACGCGAGCGGACTCGACGGATATATCGCGCCGTGGCGTCTGAACGGACACACCGTTTCGGTGCTTGAAGGAGCGGGCACGCTGTGGTATTGCATACAGCCCGGCGTGGCTTATGCAAACGGTATGAACTATGAGGTGGCGGACAGGCTGCAGAACGAATACTGGCGCGGCCAGGCTGCCGCAAAATACTACGACGGCAGCGTTTACAAAATGACCGTTTCGGCGCAGACGGGAGTCGTGCTGGCGACGATGTTCGGCCTTAGCGCCGGCAACTCCCCGGTCATGCTCGGTTATCCCGCCGACACGCCGGAATACCGCGACGCGGCGTATATAGCGACCCAGACGATCATTTGGGAATACGTTATGGGCCTGCGCACCGACGCGGACCCGAACAGGACCACCAAGCTTTCGGCTGCCGAAAAGGACGGCGAGGGCAGAGGGCAGAACGTTATCGGCACCGCCGCCGAAACGGCTTATAAAAACATCCTTGCAAAAATGCAGGCTTATATTGCAAGCGGGAAAAACGTGCTTGAATCGACAGATTACGTCGGCAGCTTCCGCGTTATCGCCGGCTCGACGGGCGCGGGCCAGATGATGGCGACGATGCTGCGCGATGATATACCGGGAGAATTCGGCAAGATCATCGTTTACAAGGTCGATCAGAAGGGCAATAAGCTGAATGGCGCGAAATTCAGGATTTTTGATGAAAACGGGAACCGTGTTTTTCCAAACGATCTTGAAACAAATGTCAACGGGATAGCTGAAACGCCGGAAGAACTGCCCTTTGGCGTATACACCATAATCGAGACCGTGGCGCCGGAGGGGTGCGAGCTTGACAACACCCCGCGCACGGTATGGGTGTATGAAGGCAACGACGGCGTGGCGGAGTATACCGCCGTTAACCAGAAGACCGGCAGCACATTCGTAAGGATCTCTATAGGCAAGGACTACGTCGGCTATAACGCCGGCAGCTCGGTCGAATACCCGGATATAGAGCTTATCGACGAATCGAACGGCGCCGTTGCGGCAAGAAACCGCGCCGGATATCCCGAATCGATCGGCGCGGGCGGCTTCTATGAAGGCGACCCCGGGCACGATTGCTATGCCCTGTTCCGCCTGTTTTATGGCGAGCAGGACGTGGGAGTGCATTATTACACCGCGCGTGAGGTGCCGGGAACGCTCCCTAACGTCCGCTATGACAGCGGCACGGTGCGTATAAAGGTTACCGTGACAAAGGGAGGCGTGGATATGGCGGAGCTGATCGCCAAAGCCGAGATAGTATCCGCCAAGAGGCACTTTGAAAACGTCTGGAGCGATTCGTGGACCCCCGCCGCTATAAAGCTGCTTAACGGCGAAGCGCCGGGCGACGAACGGTTTACGTTCGTGCTCGAACGCGGCGGAAGCGTAATAAGCACGGTTTCAAACGACAGCGACGGCTATATCACCTTCCCCGCGATCTCTTTCGGCAAAGCCGACATCGGCAAAACCTACACCTTCAAGGCATATGAAAAAGCCGGCGGCGACGCGGGAGTAAAATACGACAGCCGCGTCATCACCTGGACTGTAGGTATAAGATACCTTTCCGAAACGGACGTCACCCCGACGGTGACGGTCGTATGCGACGCGACGGATACGTTATTCGACAATTTTCGCCCCTCCGGCAGTTTCACCCCGGAAGCGACAAAGCAGCTTGCCGGCGGTACGCTCGCCGAGGGGCAGTTCGAGTTCGTCCTTAAAGAGGGCGACAACGTGCTTCAGACCGTTTCGAACAAAGCCGACGGCAGCATACCCTTCGCCGCGATAAACTATACGCTTGCGGACGTCGGCGAGCACGTCTATACGATCTCCGAAACAAAAGGAAGCGACGCCGCTGTGAGCTACGACAGCCATACGCTCACCTACAAGGTGAACGTTTCCTACTCCGGCTCCGGCACGGCGCTTACGGTAACGTCGACGTCCGAAGGATCGAAGTCGTTCGAGAACGCGAAGCCGACCGGCAGATTCACCCCGGAAGCGACAAAGCAGCTTGCCGGCGGTACGCTCGCCGAGGGACAGTTCGAGTTCGTCCTTAAAGAAGGCGACAACGTGCTTCAGACCGTTTCGAACAAAGCCGACGGCAGCGTCCCCTTCACCGCGATAAACTATACGCTTGCGGACGTCGGCGAGCACGTCTATACGATCTCCGAAGTCGCCGGCGGCGAATACGGCACAATATACGACGGACACACCCTTGTTATCACCGTAACCGTAGGATATGACGGAACAGGAGAAGATCTTACCGTGACCGTGGAGACGACAGGAGACAAAGAGTATATCAATCTGAAGCCGTCAATCGGGACGAGCGCGGAGGTCGAGGGAGAAAAGGAAGTATTCCCCGGAAAAACTACGCTGACGGATACCGTATCCTTCAAGTCGCTCGCTCCGGGAAAGGAATACACATTAAAGGGAATTCTTATGAACAAAAAGACGGGAGAGCCGTTCCTTGTCGATAACAAAGAAGTCACTGCCGAGACGAAGTTCACTCCCGAAGCGGAAAGCGGAGAAGCGACGGTCACATTCGAGTTTGATACGAGCGAAATTACCGAAACGATGTCGATCGTAGTTTTCGAAACGATCTATCTTGACGGGATCGAGCTTGCCGTTCACGCAGACATCGAGGACGAAGGGCAAACCATCACCGTGTATGTGCCGGAGATACGCACGACCGCGAAAATTGACGGGGAGAAGCAGAAGCTTCTGAAAGGCGTCGCGGAAACCGTCACGATCACGGATACCGTATCATACCGGAATCTGATTCCGGGAAAGGAATACACGGTAAAGGGCATTCTTATGGACGGCAAGACCGGAGAACCGTTCTTGGTCGATAACAAGGAAGTCACTGCCGAAACGACGTTTACGGCGAAACTGCCCGCCGGAGAAGCAGTGCTTGAATACGTGTTTTCGACTGCGGGATTAGGCTCCGACGCAAAACTCGTGGTATTTGAAACAGTATACAGCGACGGCAAAGAGATCGCCGCTCATGCTGACATCGAAGACGCGGGGCAAACAGTGATCATTCGGGATATCCCGAAGACCGGCGACAGCAGCGTGAACGTTATCGTTCTCGCGATAGTCGCACTTGCGGCGGCTGCAGGCGTTGCAGTCGTAATCAAAAAACGATTCTGAAAAGGAGAATTAAAATGAAGAACACATTAAAGAAACTCAACGCATTCGTATGCACGTTGGTCGTGCTGATCCCCGCGCTTATACTGCCGGCCGCGGCGGAAGGCGAATTCGTATTCAAGAATTACAACCCCAACGAAATCGCCAGGACAATCGTCAACTCGCTTATGGCAATAGTGACCGTGGCGGGACTGGTATATGGAGGCTGGCATCTTGCGGTCGGCATATGGGAAAAAGACGGCAACGAAAAGAAGACCGGAATCATCGCCATGCTCGGATCGCTTGTTATCGGCGGGCTGGTGATCACAGTCGTAAACCTCATTATATGATGAAAACCACAAACAGAGCATTTGCACTGCTGCTTGCATCGCTCCTTTTGTTTGCGGCTTTTATGCTGCCGGCGGGCGCGGAGGACGGTGATGATCGTCCTCCGCTGACGGTGCGCGTAATATTAGATGACACCGACGAGTCATCGGTGGCGGTATATCTGCGGAACTCGGTAACAGACGAGATATTGGTCGCCAGGACCAACAACGGAAACGTGTTGTTGGAAAACCTCGGAGAGACCTGGCGCTGCGTCGTCTACGCATATTACAGCGGCATTGAGACTTCGCGCGGAAACTGGGTATCGCTCGACCTGTCCGACGACAGCGTTTTTTACAACGAAGGAAGATACGTGCCGGCGTATATCCGGCTGAGCGTCGACGAAACCAAGTATGAACCTCTGCCGCGCCCGCCGGTGTCGCTGATAGTAGTAGCTAATGAAGCGGAATCTGCCGGCGATCGGTATGAAGGGGTAACGGTAATCATACAGAACGAAAACAACGGGACGAAACTGGAGAAGAAGACCGGCGCAGACGGGAAAGCCCGTTTCGAAAACCTCGGAGAAAGCTGGCGCTGCGGTGTTTATGCTTATTACGGCGGCGCAGAGGACAAAAGGTCCGACTGGAAGTATAAAGATCTGTCCGACGAGTCGAATTTCTATAAATATGATCGCAAAAAGCTGGATTCGACCGACGACGATCCTACCGGCGGCTTCTTCGGCGAGAATGTTTATATTCTGCGTACTGATGAACACGGCAAGCCCGTATACGGCCACGCGGAGATATATCTTTCGGTCGATGAGGACACTTCGACCGATCTCTCGCGATCGGGGCTTTGGGAAAACATAAAAGGCTTTTTCAGCGATCTTCTGGCGCCGGTTGTATTCTTAGCGGGGCTGCCCGGAAAGATAATGTACTTCTTTACGGATTTGCGCGAAGTAGTGAACACCGCCTACGAAGGCGTGCTGACCGACGGCGGCAGGATGTACTATACGGCCGCGATGCAGGAGACCGTAAGCAAGCTATACAACATATTCTATCCGTTCGGCGTAGCGATCCTCATTATTTCGTGGGCATTCGGAGTATGCAGCTCCGGGCTGTCGCTGAATCTTGAACCGAGCAATAGAAACTCAATTCTGCGCGCCATATTGCAGCTGATCATAGGGCTATGGTATCTTGCATCGGCGCCGCAAATAATGATGGTTATATGGTCCATGTCAACGAGCGTCTGCGCAAGGATAGGCAGTGCGTTCACACGCGACCCGTCGTGGATGACGGATTTCTGGTTCTGGATCGTCGTACTGATCCTGAACATCATTATAATGCTGAATTTCGCCAAATGCGCATTGCTGCAATGCATATCCCCGCTGTTTTCGGGATTTGCCGCCGGGGGTGAGGGCGCGCGACGTATGGCGGTAGGTTTTTTGAAGGAATTCGCCAGATGCTGCCTTATACCGCCTGTCACTATAGCGTATTTCTATCTGTGCCAGCCTTTGTATGATAGCGCCATAGGGCTTATTTCGACGATCGCGATAGGAGTCAGCCTGTTCGGGATCGGAAAGAAAACGCTTGACAGGCTGTTGAACTAAAAGGAGGACAATCATGAAAAAACAACTGCCAAAAGACATTATGCGCTACGACGATAAGATGATCCTGAAGATGAACGGTGAGACTGCAAAATCAGCTGCGCTCGCTCTCATTCCCGCGCTTATCGTGGGGGTGCCGCTGACGTTCGTTTCCGTTATTATCGGCGCGACCGCAGGCATCACCGTTTGGGCGGCTGCGCTGCTGCTGCAGCTCGGCAGGTTCGGGGGTGTTCCCGCGAAGGATTATCTCAAACATGTGCTGACGTTTCGCGCCGGCAAAAACCGCAAGTTTGAGTATTTGCACACGGGCGGAGAGCGGCTTGACTTTGATCCGCAAGAGCCAAAGGACGGTAAAGACAGCGGAAACAAGGGTAAAAATAGAATTACCGTAAAAAAAGACAGGACTGAAAACGATTTCCGTTCAGGACGTACCGAAAAGAACGCACAGGGAGAAATACCTTTTGTTGAATGGCATTCAAACGGCATATTCCGGATCGACGGTAAACGGGTCTGTATAGTATGCAGATTTTCCAACGCGGGCTATCTGTCAAAGACGGAGAGCGAGCAAATACGCAAATATGAAAGTTATCGCGAGGCATTGGCGTCACTGCCGGCATACATTCGTTACGAAGAAACGATTTCGAACGAGCCGCTGGATACAGAGGTTTATCTGGACGCCATTGCGTCCGGGCGCGACGCGCCGGGGCTGACCGATTATGAAAAATCATTCTTTGAGGTTCAGGAAAAATTCGCGGTCGGGATCGAGCGTGAGATCTCACACAAAAGATACACCGTCACGCTTTCCTGTGAGGTTGCCGACAGCGAAAATCCTTATAACAAACTGTTTGACGCAGTAAATACGCTCGACGCACGGTTCCGTGAGCTGGGATCGAAGCTTGAGGTGCTGACGCCGGATGAGGTGTTTGCCGAACTGTATAAATGGTATCAGCCGTTCGGGAAGGAAATGCCCCGGATCCCTGCAAATCTTTACAGTAAAGGTCTCTCCGTTAAAGACATTATCGCCCCGGACGGGATCAAATACGAAGACGATCATATACGTCTGGGTGAAGCTTTTTGCCGTATATACTCGATCGCCGACTACGGCGAAGAAGTAATGGACACGCTTATATACTCGCTGCTGAATAACGATATGCCCGTTTCCGTAAGCAAACATATCGAGCACATAGATAAACCGACGGCGGTGAAATCGGTCCAGCGCAGGCTTGAAGAGCTCGAAGCGCGGCGGCAGAGCAAGCTGACCAAAAACAAGAAGAACGGGACTAACTACGTGCCGGCAGATCTGCTTGACGCGATCAAAGGATGCGAGGAAACTCTGGAAGCTCTTTCCGGCAAGGAAGAGTTTATACGCCAGACGGTCTATATCACCGTGCGCGCCGGGGACAAGGATACGCTCGACGAATACTGCGAGCGCATTAAGACCGCGGCTTTGTCGGCGCATTGCCTTATCAAAGCCGTGCGCTACTATCAGCGGGATGCATTCAAAAGCGTGCTTCCGCTGGGCACCGATCTAATAACACGTCACGTATTCATGTTTGCATCGTTAAGCGCCGTCATCACTCCTTTTTCATACGAATCTGTTTTTGATAAAAACGGATTTTGGTACGGCAAAAACGAGCATTCCGGAGAGCCGTTCATCCTCAATCGAAAGCTCGGAAAAAGCTCGCACGGATTCGTGTTTGGCAGAACAGGCAGCGGCAAGGGTATTTTCACCAAGCACGAGATATCCAACGTGCTGTATCAGCCGTATTGTTCGAACGACCGTATTATCATCGTCGACGCGACGGGCGAGTACATACCGATGGCGCAGGCTGCCGGCGGCAAGATATACGAGCTTGAATCCGCCGGAGAATCGCACCTCAACCCGCTGTATATATCACAATCGCAGAGGAAGCTGCTCGGCCGATCAAAAGCTACTGCAAGCAAAATCGAACACCTTATAGCGTTGCTGTCGCAACTCAAGCAAGGCGACGGTCTGACAGCTACCGAGAAGGCGCTTGCCGACGGCATAGCTGGCGAACTGCTTAAAAAACATAGTGAGCAGACGCTGGATGATTTTTACGCGGCGCTCATAAAAGAATCTTCTCCGGACGCGGACACGATGAGGGCATGGCTCAAACGCTATGTCGAAGGCAGCGTTACGTTGTTTGCCGGACGCGACAGCGGAGGCGAGAAGGACGCGAGGATGACGGTTTACAGCGTCCGATCGCTGTCAGGTGATCTGCGGAACGCCGGCATGCTGGCGATGCTCGAACGAATCGAAAGCGAGCTTATGTCGAACTACGAGGCAGGGCGCTGGACCTGGATCTATATTGACGAAATGCACCGCTATTTCGATACCGAGCGTAATCCATACGCGGCAGGCCGCTTCGCGCGTGCATATGCCGAATGGCGCAAGTACGGCGCGATACTTACCGGAATCACGCAGCTTCCGCTGCCGGTAATAAACAGCCCGGACGGGTCGCAGATGATCTCCAATTCACGATTCGTGGTGATGGCGGAGCTTGACGGATCGAACATATCCGCTGCGGCGGATTTATATGAGCTTAACGAGGATCACCGACGCACGCTCGCGGCGCCGTCGCTCGGTCAGTACGTCATTCGCGCAAACAACGCGCCCATGTCTGTGCGGCTGCTCTATCCCGGAGCGAACCCGGACGACAAGAATATGATGTACGATTTATTCAACACCGCGTTCGAGGAAAAGTCATGAGTCGCGAAAGCAAAAATCCCGTAACGGGTAGACGGAGCGCAGGAAGTTATATAGCCGCGGGATTGGTTTTTCTCCTGTTTTTGTCCGTTGTGGTAATGCTCTCGCTGTGGGCATACTATTCCGCGGCCGAAGCCGCTCCGGGAATTTGGAAATACGTTTCGTGGATATATCTCGTATGGACGAAAGGACTTTGCAGTCCCACGGAGGCATGGCGGCACTTCATCGCCGGCGGCTGGGCGGTCCTTTTGGTGTCAGATTTGATCGGACTCGCGCTGTTCGTGCTGGTCGCACGGCG
Organism: uncultured Ruminococcus sp.; assembly: GCA_902796205.1. Lineage (GTDB taxonomy): Bacteria > Bacillota > Clostridia > UBA1212 > UBA1255 > UBA1255. Next base: position 8,385 of record CADBOE010000102.1, read on the forward strand.
ACGCGGCAGCTTTGCGCAGATCGAGCACGGCAGCGCGCACTGGGCGACGTCTGCGGAGCGCGGAAAATTCCGCGATACCGGATTCGATCTGCCGCTGGCGGACGGGATATATCTGTCGCCGTTGTCAAATCCTGCAAACCGCAACGTTCTTGTCGCCGCTGCACCGGGCGGCGGCAAGACCTTCCGGGTGATCATACCCGGAATTGAAGCGGTAACGCGACCCGGGAGACCGCGACCGTGCAGCTTTTTTGCGACCGATACCAAGGGCGCGATATACCGCGATACCGTTAGCATGGTCTCGGAACGAGGGCTTAAGACGTATCTGCTCAACCTCGCTGATCCCTGGTCCTCCGACCGTTACAACCCGTTGGAACTTGTATACAGCGAGAACAAAGAAAAAGAGATCGCGGCGCTTGCCCTGGCATTCGCCAAAAACGCCAGAGACGACGAAGCCGGAGTCGGAGACAGCATTTGGGAGGATACGTTCAAGGCTTTGCTGATCGCTTTATGGAGTTATCAATATGATTTCAGCCTGAATCCGCTGACCGGCCGGGCAGAAACAAAAGCTCTGTGGCGTACAGCCGATCTCATACGATCGATCCGACTCGATAAAGGGCAGGTGGATATAAGCTGCGAAGCGGCTTCGATCATCGAGGCGGTTCGGGCAATAAATCCCTTTCATCCGGCATGTTCAAACTTTGATTTTGTTTGCAAAGGCGCGGCGGAAACTGTCTCGTCGGTCGTTTTCACCGCCGGCAGCAAGATTCAGATTTTCACATATCCGGAAATACAGGATCTGACGTCTGCTAATGAAATACCGCTCGATGAGATCTGCAGATCTCCCGCCGCGGTATATCTCAATTTTGACATCGGATCCCCATATAAAGCGATAGCCGCGCTGTTTATAGAGCAGCTGTTCTCGACAGCATATCGCATTGCGGAGCAGACGAGAGACGGACGCCTGCCCGTCGATCTACAGCTGTTTCTCGACGAACTGCCGAACCTCTGCTCGGTATATTCATTGCCGCAAAGGTTAAGCACGTCGCGATCCTACGGTATAGACGTGCTATTGTCGGTACAATCGATGCAGCAGGTCGAAAAGATGTTTAAAAACGCCGAGGAAACGCTGAAAAACAACTGCGTCACGCACGTTTATCTCGGCACAGGAGAGCCGAAGGCACTTAAAGAGATTTCCGAGGCGCTGGGAAAAACCACCACCGGAGAAGTGAACCGCACCGAAAACGTCGGAGGCAGGCAAGGGGGCGGATCGCGCAGCGACCGTTCGCTCGGCCGCGAGCTCGCATTACCGAGCGAAATATATTCTATGCCGGACGCCTTCGCAATAGTGAAGCAGCAGCATCATCAGCCGATCTTCGCCAAAAAATTTCCGACTGAAAAACAAAAGTGGTATTCGCAGCTCGGAGGACGGGGAAATCTGGCGAGATCAAGAGTCATTGCCGATGACTACTCGGAAAAGCGGACGATCCGCAAAGCCGAATACGCGCAATCTATCAATCAAAGACGCAAGGAGTTGACGCATAATGAATGACGGGTTTACGCCGCAAGCGATACAGTCCATAGGCTTTTACAAGGCGCGTTTGTCCGAACTGTCGCTTGAAGACGCCTCTGTGAGTAAAGAGCTCACAGGGCTCAAAGCGCGCGGGATATTTTACAGGCGACGACATAGCGACCGGATCGACGCGCTTGAAAAACGAAAACAAGAGATAACGGCAGAACGGAAAAAAATATTGACGGAGGTAGAAACAATGACACGATCAACGCACAAGACCGAAGCGACGCAGAAATACAACGAGTGCGTCGGATACGCCTACGGCGTGGCGGTATATGTCGACAGCGACGGTAAGTTATTATACGAAGCGGTGCAGCCTGATGTAGTAAATATCGGAGACACGGCGCTGGAGGACGGCTTGACGCCGTTTGATACCTTGCCGCAGGCCGAACAGGATATGATTCTGCGCGAGCTTAAAGACGCCGACGGAACACCCGAATGGTTTAAAAACAGGGGGATTTGAACGGCGCAAAAAAGCTCCCCCGCAACCTTTGTTGCAGGGGAGCAAGGATCATTGCAAGGATCATTGCGAAATACGGAAACCGCCGTTTTGTGCAGCGTCGTTTCTCGCCAGCAGATACAGGCAGTATTGATTCATACTGATGCCTTCTTGTTTGGCATGTATCGCAAGATCCTTATGGAGACTTTTGGGCATTCGTAGCTTGAACTGCCCGGAATACTCTGCAAAATCCGGTTCCGGCTCGGCTATTTCAACCCCATCCGCGAGCGCAGCTTCGAGCCACGATCTCTTGGCGTCGACCGCGTTTGCTATAACGCCTTCTATTGTATCAGCGCAAGTGATGCAGCCCGGAAGCTCCGGGTATCTTGCTCCATAACCGCCTTCGATCTTGTCGGGTACAATTTCCAGTTTGTACGGAAGCTCAAGATAATATTCAAGAGTTTTATTCATGCCTGTTTTCCTCATCTTTTCAAATCGAGACATCTCACACCTCCGTTACTATTATACACGGTGTCATATACGATGTCAAGGAAAACAAAAAAATAATCTGCCACAGGAGGTCAGAATGCAAAAAGAAAACAACCCCAAGCAGTTGGATGATCTCAAGATCGAACTGAAAGCAAAAGTTGAGGACGTGGTAAACAACTTTCGTTCCGATCCGGCGAAGATAGCGGAGTATCTGCAATTTGCAGCGCGATTCAGCAGCTATTCGCATAATAACGTGCGCCTTATTTATGCGCAGAATCCGTATGCTCGATATATTGCGCCGGCGAGCAGGTTTTTTGCCGGTCTTCCGGACGAAAGCGGCGTAAAACTGTCCGAGACTCCCATTCTTATAAAGAAATGGGAACGCGCATTGCGCATCTGGGCGCCGACGGATCGTAAATACGTGTTGGATCCGGACAAGCAAAGATGGATCGCGTTCTCGTATTTATCCGAGAGATTGCAAAAGAGAGCGGCTGCCGAGAGTTGGGAAACGA
>CADBOE010000103.1 GCA_902796205.1 uncultured Ruminococcus sp.
GGAAAATGCGGCTGAAAGTTTCGAACCAAGAACGACATTAAAATGATGAAAACCTCCGTCTGCCCGGCCTGCTCCGGTCTGCACACGGTCTGCACCCGGACAAAAATTTGCGCGGACAAAAATAGTGCGGACGCGGCGGACGGCGAATATTATTGAAAACCGGGGCGTAAGATGTTATAATCCGCGCGTAATCGATTAATTAAACGGTATCGGGACTAGTTCGCCGCCGGCGTGGCAGATAAAGGGAAAGAGCGTCGTGAAAGTCAAATGAAAGTCAAATACATCGGATACAAATACGACAGGCGTTTCAGGATCGAAAAACATTTTCACGAATACTGGGAGGTTGTTCTCTATACCGAAGGCCAGGGATACGTTGAAATCGGCGGAACGACCTGCCCGTTCAGAAAAGGGGACGTATTCGTGATCCCGCCGAGGGTGGAGCATTCGGACATCGCCACTTCCGACTTTCAGAGCTGCTTTTTCACGTTTGACGACGAAAGGTTCGGCAGAGCGGATTACTGCACGTTCCGCGACACCGAAAATTCCGATTTCCGCCGGATACTCATGCAGATGAATTACGAATACAACCTGAAACGGCCGAACTACGAAATAATTATCGACAGCCTTTACAACGTTCTGCTCTGCTACATAGAAGATCTTTCGGGCCATTCCGGCCTTAACCCGTACGTCGAAAAGCTGCGCTTCATAATCATAAAAAATCAGGACGACCCGAATTTTGATTTAGGGAAGGCAATGGCGGACATTCCGCTGAGCGAAGGCTATATGCGCAGACTGTTCCTGCAGGAGACCGGCTTCACGCCGCTCCGGTTTCTGAACAACTGCCGCATCGAGCGGGCAATGGAGCTCCTCGTCAGCCGGAAGACGTCCGGCCTGTCTATACAGACCGTTGCTCTCAGCAGCGGATTCAGCAGCAATTATTATTTCTCGCGCGTTTTCCGGGAGAGGACCGGTCTCAGCCCGAGAGATTGGGCGAAGCGCCGCCCGGCCGCGGCCGACGGTGTCAACGGTGCCGACATTGCCGACATTGCCGACATTGCCGACTTTGCTGACATTGCCGAAGGTGTCAACGGTGCCGACGCTGCCAACGGTGCCGGCAGTGGCGACGGCGCGGGAACTTAAAAGTTGCACAAAACAACACTTTTTTGGCACATAACGCCTGTAATGCCGCCCGATATGTTGTCACAAAAAGTTGAACGTGATAAAATCAGCATCGAAAATCTGTGCGATCAGATACGGAGGTAATCACTATGAAGACGAGATACGGAATTATCGCCGCCATAATGGCAATGATGATGTTGCTGTCGTTCGCGGCATGCGCTGTAAAACCCGAAGAAAAGAAAGACGACGTTTCTGCGGCGACGGAAGTCCCGAAGGATGAACCGACGGCGGCTCCCACCGACGAGCCGACCGAAGAGCCCACCAAGGAGCCGGAGCTTGAACCTACCGAAGAGCCGGAGCCTACCGAGGAGCCGAAAAAGGGCCCCGAGAGCATCGATCCCGGAACGGATTATTATTTCGATTTCACGCAATACGGCGGTGACGAGGTCGCCCCGGATCCGCTCGGCGCCATCGCGTTTGAGGAATACGAGGACGGCGTGATGATGTATGCGGTCGCTCCCGACCCGTACTGCTGGATCATCCCCTCGGAGCCGGTGCCCGCGTCCGAGTACAAATACGTGGCTTTCAAGGTAAAAGCCACGAAAAACGACAAGCAGGGTCAGCTCAGATTCGCCACGACCACCGACGACCGCGGATGGGCCCTTGTGAATTATCAGTACAGCACGCCCGGCGAATGGGAGATCATAGTCCTCGACATATCCAAGGCGATGCACCTGGTCGCCAATACGATGGAGGGCGATATCGTCAGACTCCGCATAGACCCGTACGATGACGAGGGAGCCTCCGAGGCGCTTTCCGAGGATTACCAGCTCGTTCTCGAATCGATGGCCCTCTTCGACGATCCCGAAAAGGCAAAAGCGTTCGCGGGTCTGTACAAATGGGAAGAGACCGCTGAATAAGCCGCGGGTTGAAAATATGTTTCGCGGCATTAAAAGAAGATCCGTAAAAAATATCATGGCGTGGGCCGCGGCGTTGCTGCTGTCCTGCGCCATTTTTGCCGGCGGCACGGACCGTTTTCTTCCGCGCCTTTCCGGCAGCGCGGCCGCCGCTTCACCGGAGGAGCCGGGGCTGGTGATCGATCCTGCGTCGTTCATAAACGAAGATTTCACGGGAGGGAGCGTATCGTGCCGCGCCGAGATAGTTGACGGCGACCTCGTCGTCAGGGCCGGCAGGAATGGCGACGACGGAAAGGTTCAGGGCACGCCGTATATAGAGCTGCCGGTGACCGACACGGGAGCCGTGGCGATCAGATACTCCTTCGCCGCGATCAGGCTCAGGAACACCTGCCGAACGTACGGCGGCGTTGTCATCGGAAGAGCTGGCCCCGGACGAAGTGACGCTGCGGCGGAACTCAGGTATTACAGCACCGGGGACTGGCAGACGGTCGTTGCCGACCTCACGGACGCCGTAAGGGAAATCGGAAGCGATACCGACAGGGCCGGTACGTGGCAGGGCTCGGTGCGCTTTTATCCGTTCGGCAGAAGCGCGGGAAAAGTTGACGCCGGAGAAACGGCCGTAATCGATTCGGTCGCCTTTTTCAAAACCGCTTCCGCCGCTGCCGCCTATCAGGGGAATTCAGAGGGAGACACAGATATGGAAAGCGGCAAATGGCTCGCGTCCGGATTCCGCGACCCCGGTCCGTCATACCGGATGATGAAGCTTCTTTACAATTTCGACGCCTCGTACAAACAGCAGGCGGACAAGCTGTATGACGTTTTCGGATACGGCGGGATCACGACCAACGTTACTTTTAACAGGAACTATCTTAAAAGCGACAAAGAGTTCAGCTTGCTGGACGACGCGTTCGCGTACTGTCTCGGAAAGGGCATGGCGCAGCTGTGGCTCTACGATGAATATCAATGGCCGTCCGGCTCCGCATACGGCATGGTGACAGACGGACATCCCGAATTCGAGCCGTACGGACTCGCGATGATCGAGAAAAAAGGAAGCGGCAGCTCCGTATTCACGCTGCCAGACGGTTACGGCGAGATAAAATACGCCGTTGTCAGCTCTTCAGGCGCAGAGACGCCCGTTAAATTCACCGCCAGGACGGTAGACGTGAGTTCCGGCGGAATATGGACCCTGCGCGTATTCGCCACCTACGACGCCTGGGTGGAAAAGGATTCGCTGAGCCAGTGGCAGAAGGGCAGACCGTACGTCAACATCATGAACCGCGACGCCATCGCCAGATTCATTTCGCTCACGCACGAGGCGTACAAGGAAAAGCTGACGTCGTCGTTCGGAAGCGTGGAGGCGTTCTTCACCGACGAGCCGAGCCTCTGGACCAGCAATATGACGAATCCCATACACACTGGCGGAAAGCTTCCGGTCTATCTCGTTCCGTGGGACGAGGCGCTCCCGGCTGAATTCGAGAAAATGCACGGCTACAGCATATTCGACAAAGCCGCGTCACTTTACAGAGGCGACGGCGACGAGGATTTGACCGTCCGTATCAATTATTATCAGACGGTCGGAAAAATGATATCCGAGAATTATTTCGGACAGATCGCGGAATGGTGCGCGGCCAACGGTACTTACGGCTCGGGACATCTTCTCCTCGAGGAAAAGCTCGCGTATCACGTCGTGCTCTACGGCGATTTTCTGCGCTGCATGAACAGGACGGGCTACGCCGGATGCGACCTGCTTCAGGTGAGTCCGCAGAAGCTGATGGACACGAACACCTACGTCGGAAGCTTCGTCGCCGTAAAGATGGCGTCGTCGTCGGCCCGCAATTTTTCAAAGCCGCACGTTCTCGTGGAATACAATCCCGAAGCCATATACGACGACAATTTCAAAAAAGATCCTTTCGGTACGTCTCTCGCGGGAGCGGCGATCACGCGCTTTTACGGAGCGGACAAGTTCGTTATGCTGAATCCTCAGGAGTCGTATAATTCCGTCCAGTCGCGCAGGCTGAACGAGGCTGTCGGCCGCATGAACGTACTGCTCGAAGGAGCGGAGATGAATTCCGGCATCGGAGTTTATTATCCGATCGCCACTGTGCAGGGACTTGTGAAAGCGGATTCGGTCTATGAAGGCGGGCTCAGCGATATTTCCGAAAGGTATAACGAGCTGTGCGCCGGACTTCTGAAGGCCGGATATGACTATAATTACGTTGACGACGAAGCTATCGCCGGAGGAAAGCTTGCGGACGGAAAAATGATCTGCGGCGACGCGTCGTATTCCGTTATCATCGTCGCCCTCTCGCGGGCGATGGATCCGGCGGTATGCGCGAAGCTGGCCGAATTCGAACGCGCCGGCGGCATGCTCATATGGGTCGACGAGATTCCTTCGATCTCTTCCGTGCTCGGAAAGACGGAGGAGCTGAAGGCGGCCGTCGCGCCGTACGCCGGAAAGGAGATCAGGGTCTTTTCGGAGGGCGGATCGTTTGACGAACTCAAAAATGTGCTCGATCGCGCCGTTGTCAACAATTATGCCCTGAGCTTCACCGACGGCGTTCTGGTGAGTCCGTACAAACGCGACGGAAAGCAGCTCATCTGCGCTGTCAACTCGACTCCCACGGCGAAGCTCGTCAATATCTCGTTCGGAGACGGGGAGAAATTTGACGTTTACGATATCTGTTCCGGCACGATCACGTCCTGCGAGGGCGCCCAAAAGATCGCGCTGAACGGGTATGAAAGCGTCGTTATCGTTTATGAAAAAGCGGTGGAGCCGCAGATAAACCCGGCGGTTACCGGGGAACCCTCGCAAATTAGCGGCGGCGGTTTTCCCGTCGTGCCCGTTGCGGCCGGGATTTCGACCGCGGCTGTCGCGGCCGGCGCTGTGATCGCGGCCGTCCTGATCAGGAAAAGGAGGAAGCGCAAATGAAAAAAGGAATCGCGCGGATAATATGCATTGCTCTCGCGGTGCTGTCGGTCGGGCTGGCGGCGTCGTGCAGGAAAGTGGAAATAAAGACCGGAGACGTCGATCAGGATCTGACCGTGACCGACCTGGCCATCAGGGGCAGAGTCAGGCTGACGTACGACAACAGCAATTATACGGAGGAAATGAATACCTGCCTCCGTTCGTTCGCGACCGCCTTCATGGCCGAATATCCGGACGCCGAGGTCGTTCTCGACGGTGCGAGCAGGTCGGCTTTCGGTACGCGCATCTCGTCGGGCGACATCGGCGACGTGTTCTGGTGCGACGAAAACGACGTCAATAATTATCACTTCAATCACAACGCGCTGATGCCTCTCGACGCCTACATCAAGCCGATGGGGATCGATATGGGCAATATCTATTCGGGCGCCATAGATTGCGGAAGATTCGACAGCAGGCTGTATATGGTGCCGAGAAACATAGGCCTGTCCGCTGTCATTTACAACGCAGATATGCTGAAGGAGGCCGGAATTACGTTCGACAACACCCGCGCGACTTCGTGGGATGATTTCAAAACGATCTGCCGCCAGGTGACCGTGACGGGCGACGACGGAAAGATCCTCCGCGCCGGGTTCAGCCTGAGGCTCTGGTGGGACGTTATCTGGCAGATGTTTTTCCGCGGGTTCGGCGGCGAATGGGTCGATTCGGTGAACCACCGCATTACGATCACCGACAGCGCTGAGGTCATGCGCGGCATACAGGAGATGTACGACGGAGTCATGGAAGGCTGGCTGTATCCTCTCGGTCAGAATCTCAGCGGAAGCGTCGCTGATAAATTCTCCGAAATACCCAACGACGACTCCAATTTCACGAAGGTGGCGTTCCTGTATTTCATGTCGTTCACATATCTCGATTCGTTCGGACAGATGTACGACACGGCCGATACCGACTGGGATTTCTGCCCGTTCCCGGCTTTTCCGAATCATACCGTTTCGGCGGGAGCCACGGGTTATTCGGTTTACAACCGCACTTCCAATCCCGATACGGCGGCCGCTCTCGCGCTTTATTTCCTGACGGAAAACGGCCAGCGCGCCTACCATTCCCAGATGGGAGGCGACGTTCCGCTCCTGAAATCTCTCGCCGAGGAGGATTTCTGGCGCAACAAGAGCTATCAGTGGCCCGACAAGAATTACGACGTGTTCGTTTCCTATACCGATAATACCCGGCCGGCAACCGTCATCGTTCAGTGTCCTTTCGAGGTCCGCGAAGTGCTCTCCAACGAAAAGATGCTGGAGCTCTGGAACAACGTCCTGAACGGAAAGACCGATCTCCAGACGGCTTTCGGCATAATGCAGCGGGAGGCCAACGAGAGGTGGATGCGTTTCTGGTCATGACGCTGAAGCCGCGGACTGAAATGAACGGAAAAGAAAACGACAGACCGATCATAGATTTTCTGCTGTCGCGCGCCGGAGAAGGCCGTGCGAGGCTTCATATGCCGGGGCACAAGGGCAGGCCTCTTCCCGGCAGCTTCTGGAAGGAGCTTTACAAGGTCGATCTGACCGAGCTTCACGATACGGACGATCTTAACGATCCGTGCGGAATGATAGCGGAATCGCAGGAACGCGCCGCCCGTCTCTGGGGGGCGAGAAGGTCTTATTATCTTACCGGGTCGAGCACGGCCGGGATCATAGCCGGCGTGCTCGCCGCCGTCAGAACGGGGCGGGCTGCCGGAAATTCCCGGCCGGCGCCGGACGGGTTCTCCGGCGAGGCTTCCGGTGAAGTTTCCGGCGCCGTTTCCGGAAGCGGCAGCCGCGGAGCTTCCGCAACCGTCCTTCTGGCGAGAAATTGCCACAAAAGCGTATTCAACGCCTGCGACGTCGCCGGGGCGGGGAAGATATTCGTTGTGCCCGATATCGACGGCGATACGGGCATTTTTTCGTCCGTAACGCCCGGACAGATACGTGACGCGATACGGAAAGCTCCGTCGAGACCGGATATTGTCGTCGTAACGTCGCCGACGTACGAGGGGGTGATCAGCGATATCGCCGGGATCGCGCGCGTCTGCCGTGAAGAGGGAGTACCGCTCATGGTTGACGAGGCGCACGGCGCTCACCTCGGTCTTTATGACGTTTTTGCCGGTTCCGCCGTCAAAGCCGGGGCTGATATAGTGATCCAGAGTCTTCATAAGACGCTTCCGGCACTTACCCAGACGGGAATTGCTCATTTCTGCTCGGATAACGCGGCGCTGGAATCGGAATTCGTGCGTATGCTGAGAGCCATCCAGTCTTCCAGTCCCTCATTTCTGCTGACGGCTTCGGCGGATTCGTGCGTCAGATTTCTCGAGAGCAGGGGTGAAGAGCTTCTGTCTCGCTGGAAGAAGCTGACCGTGTACGCCCGGAAGAAGCTTGCGCAGTACGGCCGCAATGCTCCACCGGAGGCTCGCGGCGGCAAGGAGCAGACCGCCCCGTGTCATCCGGAGCTTTTCGCGGGTAACGGCGGCACGTATATGACGGATCCCGCCAAAATCTGTCTGGTGACGCCTGACGGAACCGATTATCTGAAAAAGCTCGCCGACAGGGGCGTGGATGCCGAAATGGGATACGGACGGCTCCTGCTGCTTTATACCGGAGCGGGAACGACTCGCGGCGACGTTGACAGAGCGGCTGCGGCAATTTCCGAAATTGACGCCCTGTACGCTTCGACGCCGTCGGCGCCTTCGGATCTGAGAGGCGTTTTCGGCGGTATCGGCGGAGCCGCGGTTGCTGCATCCGGCGCCGTTATGCCGGTCGTTGCCCCGTATGACGCTGAAAAATCATTGCTGCGCGACGCGACCGGAAGAATTGCCGCGGAATACGTGTGGGCCTATCCTCCCGGAATCCCGCTTCTGTGCCCCGGCGAAACCGTTTCGGAAGATACGGCCGAAATGATCCGTACGCTCCGGGAGCACGGCGCGAGGCTTGTTTTTACGGGGGACAATCGCGTTGACGGAGAAGCTCGCGGCGGCAGCGAGCTGTTTATCCGGGTTTTACCGGGGTGAACGGCAGCTTTTCAGCCGGACAGGGTCTGCGCCGGCGCCGCCGCGGAGTCCGGCGACATCCCGACCGGCCAGGGCAGGTTTGACAAATCACCCTTCCTGGTGTAAACTATCACGGTAACGACCCATAAAGGAGAGAAAATGATGAAACGCATAAAAACAATTGAAACTAAAGACCTTAAAAAGAGCGCCGAAAAGGGCGGCTGCGGCGAATGCCAGACCTCGTGCCAGTCGGCGTGCAAGACGTCGTGCGGCGTTGCCAATCAGCAGTGCGAAAACAAGAAAGCATGACCGCGCCCTGACCGGCCGGCTGAATTCTCCGCCCGGACGCTATTCCGGGCGGTATTTGGTTAAAAACGTGAATTGTCCATGATACATCAATACAAGCTTGACGGATATAATATAGTGCTGGACGTATACAGCGGGAGCGTGCACGTCGTTGACGACCTCGCGTATGACGTGATCGCCGGAATTGACGGCGGCATGGCTGAGGAGGACATTGTCCGCAAAATATCGGAGGCTTACGGGGAGCCCGGATCCGAGGTCCGGGAATGCATTGACGACGTAAACGAGCTGAAGAAAGAAAGAAAGCTGTTTACCGAAGACCCGTTCAGGGGACTTGCCCCGCGGCTCAAGCACCGCTCGAAGGACGTCAAGGCGCTTTGCCTTCACGTGGCGCATACGTGCAACCTGAATTGTCAGTATTGCTTCGCGAGTCAGGGAAAATTTCACGGCGAGCGTGCGCTGATGAGCTTTGAAACAGGAAAAAGGGCGCTCGATTTTCTGGCGGCCAATTCCGGATCGCACCGCAATCTCGAGGTCGACTTTTTCGGCGGAGAGCCGCTCATGAACTGGGAGACTGTAAAAAAGCTCGTGCTGTACGCCCGGGAAATAGAAGGGCCGCTGAACAAGAATTTCAGATTTACCCTGACAACGAACGGAGTCCTCGTTGACGACGACGTGATAGATTTCTGCAACGAGCATATGCACAACGTCGTTCTGAGCCTTGACGGCCGCAGGGAGGTGCACGACAGGCTCAGGAAGGATTATGCCGGAAACGGCAGCTACGACCGCATAGTGCCGCGGTTTCAGCGTTTCGTGGAAAAGCGCGGAGGGCGCGGATATTATATCCGCGGAACGTTCACCCATTTCAACACCGATTTCACGGAAGACGTTTTTCATATGGCCGATCTCGGCTTTACGGAGCTCAGCATGGAGCCCGTCGTATGTCCTCCCGGCGATCCGTACGCGCTTACGGAGGAGGATCTGCCGGAGCTGTTCAGGCAATACGAGATACTTGCGCGCGATATGTTAAGGCGCGAGCGCGAGGGGAAGCCGATTACATTCTATCACTATATGATATCGCTCGACCGCGGGCCGTGCATATACAAGAGACTGTCGGGCTGCGGCTCGGGAACGGAATATTTCGCGGTGACTCCATGGGGAGATCTTTATCCGTGCCACCAGTTCGTCGGAGACGAAAAATATCTGATGGGGAACATATTGGACGGGATAACGAATACGGCTCTCGAAGAGGAATTCCGTTCCTGCAACGTCGAATCGCGTCCCGAATGCGCGGACTGCTGGGCGAAGCTGTATTGTTCGGGCGGGTGCGCCGCGAACGCATACCACGCGGGCGGCAGCATCAACGCCGTTTACGACTACGGATGCAGATTGTTCAGGAAGCGCATCGAATGCGCAATAATGCTCCGGGTGGCTCTTGACGGTGACAGATCGGCCGGAGAGTGATATAATGACGGCGAACAGATGGTTCAGATCGATCGTGACTGGAGTGATTCTATTGACTGCGCTGTGCTGTGCCGCGATGAGTTCGTGCTTGAAGCAAAAAACGACCGAAATGTATATGGTCGCGCCGGAGCCGGACAGCCTTATGGAGTCATATATAATCAAAACGGCGGGCGGAAAGCTGATCGTCATCGACGGCGGGATAGCCGGACAGGGGAAAGAGGCTCTTCCGTACATTAAAGCCGCGCTCCGCGCCGTTGCGGGAAAACGCGAGGGCGAATATTTCGAGGTTGAGGCGTGGTTTTTATCGCACGCGCACAACGATCACTTCAACGAGCTCGGAAAGGTCCTCAGGGAATATACGGCAGACGACAATTTTGTCATCAACAATTTCTACTTCGATTTTCCGCCATATGAAACGCCTGGATTTCCGTACTCCACGGGAGACAGCGCCGATCTTGAAAAACTCAGGGAAGGCTTCGGGAGATACGCCGAGGCGAGAGGCATAGACGTGCCGGAAGGCGGCTCGTATTACGATATGTTAAACGGGGCTCTCGTGAACAGGGAAACGATAGCGGCCGGGCAGGAGATAGTAATAGACGAACTGAGGTTTGAAATGCTTCAAACCTGGGATATTTCCGATGAGTCGGACGTAAACAGCAGCTCGCTCGTGTTCAGGATGCATGCCGGCGGCACGACGGTGATGTTTCTTCACGATCTCGGAGCCCGCGGCGGTCAGAGGCTTCTTGATACTTACGGCGACAGATTGAAGAGCGACGTCGTGCACATGGCTCATCACGGGCAGTCCGGGGTGAGAGAGGACGTTTACAGGGCCGTAGACGCCGAAAAGCATCTCTGGACGACACCGATCTGGGTATGGCGCGATACGGTGAGATACCGCATAGGAGAAACGAGAATGTGGGTCAACGGCGGAGTTGACTACGATACGGCCGACGGGAACAATTTCGTCGCCTGCCTGTATCCGGGTTATCCGTCGGATCCGACGTCGGTTGAGGCGTGGCGAAAGGTCCTGCCGGCCATGCGCGTCAATCTTGACTGATCATTGCTGACAACGGCGGTGCGTGATGAGCGGCGAAAAAACGGAGAACACGAAAACGAAAAAACCGAAAAAGAAGCGGCCGAACCTGCTGAGGATCACCGTTGCCGCCCTGCTGTTTTTCTTTCAGGCCGGCATTCTGCTTTTCGGCATCGCGTATATGGATTTCAAAATGCTCGCGGTTTACGCCGTGATGGAGGTGGCTGCCAGCGCCGTAGCGATCTCGATCGTGTATTCCGAAAGAAATCCGTCGTTCAAGCTGCTCTGGGCGGTCGTGGTCATGGCCATACCGGGGCTCGGGATCCTGCTTTACGTTTTCTGGGGATGGCCGAGACAGCCGCGGCGTATCGCGAAGACGATGCCGCTCGGGTCGGATCTCGCAATTCCCGTGTCGCCCGCGTGCACGCCCGAAAAACGGAATCTCGCCGCGAAGGAGATCTCCGCTTCCCATCCGTCGCAGGAAAAGATCGTAAGATATATGGAACGCTCCGGATATCCCGTTTACGCCGGTCAGGACGTCAAATATTACGGCCTCGGCGACGAACTCTTTCCGGATATGATGGCGGAGATAGAAAAAGCGAAAAAATTTGTTTTCATCGAAACGTTCATCCTTTCCGAAGGGCAGCTCTGGAACGGACTTTACGACCTTCTGTGCAAAAAAGCCGGGGAAGGCGTGGACGTCAGGGTGCTTTATGACGATTTCGGCAGCATTTTCGCGCTGCCGTGGAATTTCGGAAAAAAGAAGAGCCGGCCGAATCTGCGCGTCGCCGAATTCAACCGTTTTCTGCCTTTTATAAGCAGGATATACGTCGGCAATCACCGGAACCACCAGAAGCTGTGTGTTGTCGACGGCACCGTTGCGTTTACGGGCGGGGTCAACATTGCCGACGAATACGCGAATCTCGTCGACGCTTACGGTCACTGGAAGGATTCGGGTCTCAGGCTGAGGGGAGAGGGCGTCTGGAGCTTTACGGTGATGTTTCTTCAGATGTGGACGTATGCCAATTCAAGAAAGCGGAGCGAGCCTGAGGATTTCAACAAGTTTTACGCCGCGCTGCCGGAGGAAGACGTGCAGTCGGATGAAGACGCCGCGAGGTCTGAGGATCCCGATTTTGCGATTCCTTTTTCGGACGGACCTTACGGGAAGATACCGAACAGGCCGGCGGAATATCTCTATCTCCAGATGATCAATAACGCGTCGAAATATATCTATATCTCGACGCCGTATCTCGTTATAGATACCGAAATGTCCACGGCGCTGTGCATGGCCGCTCTTGCCGGCGTCGACGTCAGGATCGTGACGCCCGGTATTCCGGACAAAAAATACGTTTATCACGTGACGAGGTTTTTTTACGGGAGGCTCCTGAAAGCCGGAGTCCGTATATACGAATATACTCCCGGCTTCATCCATGCCAAAAATATCGTTTCGGACGACGAGATCGCCCTCGTGGGAACGATCAATTTCGATTTCAGGTCGTTCTATCTGCATTTTGAGGATGCCGTCTGGACGTGCGGAGGCCGGTCGGTGAAGGCCGTAAAGGCCGATTTTGACGAAACGCTCGCCGAGTCGCGCGAGATATCACTTGCGGAATGGGAGGGCAGGCCGTGGTGGATAAAGGTCATCCAGGCCGTCCTCCGGCTGATCGCTCCGCTTTTCTGAGGAGGAGTGTCTGATTGAAACTTGAATACAATATCGTCGGTGTCGCCAGAAAGTCCGATGAGGATCTTAAAATAATATACGACCGCATGGCCGCCGGGGTGTTCGGCATTGGACTCGCCGTTACGAAATCGAAGAAACTTGCCCGCGAGATCGCAGTGGAAACGTTCAGACGCGTGATCAGATTTGCCGGCACGTTCGATACGGATATGAGCGGCGAATACTGGATCGCGGATATCTGCGTGCAGCTCGCCCGGAACAGCCTACGCGATCCGGCCGTTTCCGAATCGAATCTGACGAAGGAGCAGCTCGACAACGTTTCCTCACTCCTGTACGATACCGTCGGCGGACTGGACGGCGACAGGGGCCTGATGATAATCATCAGATCGTCGGGCGATCTTTCAAACGCGGATATTGCCCGTCTGACCGGTTATTATTCGGGGGCCGCGGGGCCGGAGATAAGGCGCGGTCTTGCGAAGCTCGCCGCGATGGACGGAAGCAGAGTAAAAAAGGAATTGCCCGCTTCGATATTTGCCGATCTTAAAAAGGCCTGCCCGGATTATTATTCTCAGATCGTTTCGGATGAGCAGACGCAGCTTGCGCACGTCAGCCACGAGGCGATATATCTCAGCCGCGAGACCGGGTCGTTTTCCGGAGACGGCAGGGAGGAGGGCATCGTGGCCGGGCGCGAGGCGGACCGGAGGAAAAGATCGGGAAACCTCCGCAGAAAGGTGATTCCGGCCGTTCTGATGGCGGTCGCTCTGGCCGGGATCGTTGCCGCCGTGATAGCCGGTTCGGTGAACGCGAAAAAGGCGGGCGAGATCGTGACCCCGGTCCCGGTGGCACAGTACGGAAATACGATAGACATGGTGAAGATCGGGGATGATCTGTTTTTCCGGGGCGTCTCGGGCGGCATTTACCGCTATGATACGTCCGGAACGGGCGCGCCGGTCATGATATGCGATGCAAATGCAAGAGAACTGATAACGGACGGAAACGTGCTGATATTCAGAGGCGACCGCAGCAGACTGTTCTCGGTGGATCCGGACGGCAGCGGTCTTAAACAGCTCTGCGACCGGCCCGGAACGACTCTCGCGTACGGCGGAGAACTTGTTTATTTCAGCTCGTCGGACGGTATTTACGCTATGCCGCCGGGCGGAGTGAGCGACGATTCGGAGCTTGTAACGGTATATCAGGAAGAGGTCGAGGACGCGCCTTCGAGAAATCACATAGTCGTGACGGAGAATGGAGAGGTGCTGTTTTCGGGCGGCGCGGACAAGGGCATTTTTCTCGTTAACGACCGGGAAGGGATCGGCGGCCTGACTCCTTTGTATTTCGACGAAGTGTATTATATGACGATCTGGGACGGATTGCTGCTGTTCGACAGCATGAATTCGGGCAGGATCGAAATGAATCTTATGGACGTCGGACGCCGGAAAGCGGCTGTGGTCGGCCTTTCGTACGATACGGACGGCGACGGCAATATTATTTACGAATCGGGTTCCGGTTCTCCTGCGCTGTCGTATTCCGCAGCCTATTGCGTTTTCGGAGACCGCCTGTGGTACGAGGGATATAAAGACGCGGGCGCCGGCATCAGAAGCGATATCGGCATTTATGTGATCGGGAAGTATTCCGGCAGCCCTGAGCTTGTGCTGCCGATGGACGGGGACGGTCTGCACGTGACGGAGATGTTTACGGACGGGAACAGGCTGTACTGCTTCTTCTCCGACGGAAGAGCCGACGGAGAGCGCAGGCTCGTATCGTACGATCTGAACGACCCCGGCGACGAAAGAATCATATTTGAGGCGAAACGCTGACGGGCGTGAAGCGCAGGTAGTCGGAGGATATCAGGCTGTATCTGCACGAGCCGTTGCCGAAAACCGGTTCACATCCCGGGGCGACGCCGTGAAAGTGGCCGTAATAGCACCTTTTTATGCCGCTGCTTTCTATGATCTTTGTAAATTCGGTTTCCGCAATATGCGAGCCGAACGGCGGAAAATGCATGAAGAGCACGATCTCGCAGTCTTTATTTTCAGCCGACGATCTGAGGCGTGCGGCGTCGCTGATTGCTTTTTCAAGTCTGATGGTTTCGCGGCGGAACAGCTTTCCGTCCGCGGCTTCCGAATAATCCTTGTCTCCCGGAGTTTTCCAGCCTCTCGCGGCGCATATGATCACGCCGTCGCCGGTGTCGGCGGCGCCGGTGGCAAGAAAGCTGATCGTCGAAAGATTGCGCCCGGCAATGAGCGCGCGGAGCTTTGAAGAAGTGGACCACCAGAGATCGTGATTGCCCTTTGTGAGTATTTTCCGGCCGGGGAGCGAGTCGATAAATTCGAGATCGGGGACGAGTTCGTCTTCCTTGAGTCCCCAGGAATGGTCGCCGGCGACGACGACGGTATCGTTTTCGGAAATGTTTTTTTTCCAGTTTTTTTCAATAAGCCGGGGATGGTCGTGCCATTGACCGCCGAAAACGTCCATCGGCTTGTCGGATGCTCCGGACAGATGAAGATCGGAAATCGCGAAAAGAGCCATTGACCGCGCCGCCTCCTCTCGTTTGCGGTTTTTTTACGGAAACGAAAGCCCCGGCGTTCCGAATCCGGAAAACCGGGGCTTTTTGATCAGCTAAAAGTAGTCAGATCCCGGGAATCTGTCAGCCCAGCTCGGCGAAATATTTGATCGTGCGAACCATCTGGCTGGTGTAGGAATTCTCGTTGTCGTACCAGGAAACAACCTGTACCTGATAGGTATCGTCGTCGATCTTCGCGACCATCGTCTGGGTGGCGTCGAAGATGGAGCCGTAGCGGCTGCCGATGATGTCGGAGGAAACGAT
Organism: uncultured Ruminococcus sp.; assembly: GCA_902796205.1. Classification (GTDB taxonomy): domain Bacteria; phylum Bacillota; class Clostridia; order UBA1212; family UBA1255; genus UBA1255. The sequence goes on from CADBOE010000103.1 coordinate 15,281, forward strand.
CTCGTCTTCGTTGTAGCCGAAAGATTCGGTCGAAGCGGCCTTCATGGCGGCGTTGATGGCTTCCTTGGTGATGTCCTTGCCCTTGACGACGGCGACAAGAATGGTGGTCGATCCGGTGACAACGGGCACTCTCTGGGCGGAGCCGATGAGTTTGCCGTTGAGCTCGGGGATAACGAGACCGATGGCCTTCGCGGCGCCGGTGGAGTTCGGAACGATGTTCGCGGCCGCGGCTCTGGATCTTCTCAGGTCGCCTTTTCTCTGGGGACCGTCAAGAGGCATCTGGTCGCCGGTGTACGCGTGGACCGTCGTCATGATACCGCTCTGTATGGGAGCGAAATCGTTGAGGGCCTTCGCCATGGGAGCGAGGCAGTTCGTGGTGCACGAAGCGGCGGAAATGATGTTGTCCTCGGGAGTGAGGATCTTCTCGTTAACGTTGTAAACGATGGTGGGAAGATCGTTTCCGGCGGGAGCGGAAATAACGACTTTCTTCGCTCCGGCGTCGATGTGAGCCTGAGCCTTCGCCTTGGAGGTGTAGAAACCGGTGCACTCGAGAACAACGTCGACGCGGAGTTTCTTCCAGGGGAGATCCTTTGCGTCTTTTTCGGCATAGATCGTGATCTTCGTGCCGTCGACGGTGATGGAATTCTCATCGTAGGTGACATCGTGGTCGTAACGTCCGTGAGCGGTGTCATATTTGAGAAGATGCGCGAGCATCTTAGGTGTGGTCAGATCGTTGATGGCGACGACTTTGTATCCTTTTGCGCCGAACATCTGTCTGAAAGCGAGACGGCCAATGCGGCCGAAACCATTAATAGCAACTCTTACAACTGCCATAAGTAAAACCTCCAATATTGTTTTTACAATTACGTATTATAGTATCCGGAGAGCGGAATTGCAACAAAAATGTTTATCGACGTTTCCCGGCTGATGTTTCCTGAACCGTTCAGAGAAGTGGTCCGCCGCCGGGGTCGCAACCGGGATCGCAAC